>DASWSZ010000060.1:0-9037 GCA_036402395.1 Methylophilus sp. | reverse complement strand
GAGCAGATTGGCTTAACCATGCGATTTGGCTAAATCGTATATTTTTCAGTAAACTTCAAACCAATAAAAAAGACCGCATTGCGGTCTTTTTTATTGGGCAAGCTTGTATGGAAAATGATTTACCAGAATGTCCACCAAGGTTTCTTGGCTGCTTGCGAGGTATTTGTTGCGCCAGTTGCCTGGCTAGTTACTTTGAGTTTTCTGCGACCTTTTTCAGGTTAGCCAAGCCGCTGTCATACACGCCAGTGACGAATTTCACAGCTGTTTCATCATCTTGACCGGCTGGAATAGGTGGGTTGAGTTTGTAGGTACGATAAAAACGGCCTACCCATGTCACTGTTGTTTCACCAGCACCCGGGCCAGCAGTCACTTTCATAAATGCATTGTAATCAGCCACTGGTGCTACGCCACCCACGATTTCATATTTCAGTTTCATATCGGCATCATCAGCACTACGCAATTTCTCATTGATTTCGCCACCGTCTTTTAAAGTCAGCGTTCTAAAGGTATCCGCGCCTTTTTTCTCTAACTTGGTGCTGGCAATGGCTGGGTGCCATGTTTGCATGTTGCCAAAATCTTTGACAATCGCCCAAACTTTAGCAGGGGCTGCTTTAATCACTATGGATTTTTCTACTTTTTGTGGGCTTGGGCCGTGTGCTGCTGCGTTAAACGAAAATGCAGCCAAGGCGATAAGTGCTAACAACTTTTTCATGCGTGATCTCCACTGAAGGTATTTAATTGAGTTACTAAAAATTTCAACTTTTCATTATAAAACACTTGAGCACGAATGCCCATGCTTTCATCAACGCTTAATCACAGCTCGCGTTGACCAAATCGCTTATTGCAGAATAAATTGACCAAACGCACGGCTTTTGTCACCCGTTTTAATGCTATTGACGACTTTATGCGTTTTAGCGTCTATCACTGTGACTTCATTGCTACCCCAGTTGGCCACCAGCAGTTGATGATTGTGAATGTCGTAGCTCATGCCTTCTGGCGTCATGCCCACCTCTATGGTGGTGATAGGTTTATTGGTGCGTAAATCAATGACGCTTACGGTATCGTCTTGCGTGTTGCTGACAAATAAGGTGTTATTGTCTGGGCTAACCACTGCGCAATAAGGATGTTCGCCCACTTTTATGGTGTTGGCAGGCGCATTACTGGCCAGTATATTCACGACGCTGACTGTGTTGTCATACACATTTACGCTATATAAAGTGCTGCCGTCGTCACTGAGTGCCAAACCAAATGGGTGTACGCCGACATCAATGCGCTGCTTAATGGTCAAATCCGCCGTATTAATGGCTACAATCTGATTGCTGTCACGCGCCGCTACATATAGTGTTTTGCTGTCTGGGCTGACTAGTAAACCAGCAGGCGCTTTACTTACTATCACTTCGCGCTGCGTGTTTGTATGCGCCGTATCAATGGCAATAATGCGGTCACTGTACCAATCGGCCACATACAATGTTTTGCTATCTGGCGCTATGGCAATGCCCACCGGTGAGCCTTTAATGGCAATGGTTTCAATGACTTGATTTCGCTGGATATCAATGACCGAGATGCTTTGACTTTCTACATTGCTGATATACACGCGCTGTAATGCCTTAGATATTGCAACGCCCACCGGTGCTTTGCCGACCTGAATGGTGGCGATGACGTTGCGTTTAGCTATATCAATGACACTGACGGTGTGGTCGCCCTGATTGGTAATATAGGCAGTAGCAGGGTGCTGGCAAGCCGATAAAAAGAGCGTCATGGCAAAAAGCCAAACAAACTGATGCATAAAAATGTCCGTAATGATTGATTTAATTAGAGTTTATTGAAAAAAAGAAAGCTTTCAATAATGCCCAAAATATGAAAAAATTGCACTAAATAATTAAGGTAGTTGCAAAATGTTAGATCGAGATGGATACCGCCCCAATGTGGGTATTATTCTATGCAACTCGCTGAATCAGGTGTTTTGGGGAAAACGTATTCGAGAGCATGCTTGGCAGTTTCCGCAAGGTGGTATCAAGTATGGCGAAAGCCCAGAGCAAGCCATGTATCGCGAGTTAATGGAAGAAGTAGGTTTAAAGCCTGAGCACGTGCTGATTTTAGGCCGTACCCGTGATTGGTTGCGTTATGAAGTACCTTCTAGCTGGATTAGGCGCGAGTGGCGCGGTAGCTACAAAGGTCAAAAGCAAATTTGGTACTTGCTGCGCTTAACCGGTAAAGATACGGATGTTTCTTTACGTGCCAGTGAGCACCCAGAGTTTGATGCTTGGCGCTGGAGTGATTACTGGGTGCCGCTAGAGGATGTGATTGAATTTAAGCGCGATGTGTATAAATCTGCCCTCAACGAATTGGCGGTACATTTGCATACCAAGCTTAAAATGAAGTAATTTTTATTCAGCCTGCTAGCTTTTTATATCAAAACAATTAAGCCACTGCTTTATTTAATCTAAAGCGGTGGCTTTTTAGTTTGATGAGTAAGTTATTAATACAAGCGCATTGGAAGCTTATATTAAAGTCCCATCGCTTCACCCAATAGTATCGTTTTACCCGCTTGCCAGTCAGGGTTAAACGCTAGCTTTTGAGGTTCAAATAGCATTACTACGGTAGAGCCTAGTAAAAATTGCCCCATTTCCTCGCCTTGTTTTAGCACTATGTTTTGATCATCATACTGCCAACTACGTATCTTTTTGCTGCGTGGTGGGTTGATGACTTTATTCGCGGTATCGTGCCAAACGGTGGCCATGCTGCCCACAATGGTGGCGCCCACCAATACCATCACAAAAGAGCCATGCTGTGCCGATTCAAACTCACATACGACGCGCTCGTTACGCGCGAACAAATTAGGCACATTGGCGGCTGTGGTTGGGTTCACTGAAAACAAATCGCCCGGTACATAGGTCATGCTTTTGAGCAGGCCGTCACATGGCATATGAATGCGGTGATAATCTTTGGGGCTTAAATACAGGCAAGCAAATACGCCCCCCGTGAATTTTTTGGCGAGCGTTGTGTTGCCGGCTAACAGCATTTCTGCCGTATAAGTATGGCCTTTGGCTTGGAATAACTGGTTCTGGTCTATCTTACCAAGCTGGCTAATCGCACCATCCACTGGGCAAATAAAAGCCACTTCGGCCAAAGGGCGCGCACCTGCTTTAAGTGGTCGCGTGAAAAAATCATTAAACGTAGCATAGCTGCTGATGTCTGGATTGGACGCTTCACTCATATTCACTTGATAGCGTTTAACAAACCATGCAATCACTTTGGTCGTCGTTATGCCGCACTGCAAGTTGGCGAGCTTGCCTGCCAGCACGGTAATGGCTTGTTTGGGTAATAGATATTGCAAAATGATAGACAGTGGCATTGTGCGCCTTTTAGTGAATAAGGGTTCTGATGCATATCAGAATCTAGACAACATTTGTTCAGTATGTGCCAAAACTGGATTCCCGCCTTTGGGAATGACGTGTAGAAGTAAAGCCATCAGTAATTAAAAAGGGCAAGTCGTTAAAACGATTTGCCCTTTTTAGATATGAATCACTGATGACTAGAAACTAGTTCTTAAATTGTACTTTAAGCTTTGATCAATTCTTAGATTGATCCACTAATTTGTTTTTAGCAATCCAAGGCATCATGGCGCGTAATTGACCACCCACTTGCTCAATCGGGTGCGCTGCATTTAAGCGGCGACGTGCCACCATTTCTGGGTAGTTGGTACGGCCTTCTAAAATGAATTGTTTAGCGTAGTTGCCGTTTTGAATATTTTTTAAGCATTCTTTCATGGCAGCGCGCGCTTCATCACCAATTACACGTGGACCAGTCACATACTCACCGTATTCCGCGTTGTTAGAGATAGAGTAATTCATGTTGGCAATGCCGCCTTCATACATTAAATCAACAATCAATTTCAATTCGTGCAGGCACTCAAAGTACGCCATTTCTGGTGCGTAACCCGCTTCGGTTAAGGTTTCAAAACCCGCTTTAACTAGCTCAACTGCGCCACCGCATAGTACAGCTTGCTCGCCGAATAAGTCTGTTTCTGTTTCTTCACGGAAGTCAGTCTCAATCACGCCACCTTTAGTGCCGCCGTTAGCCGCCGCATAGGACAATGCAATTTCTTTGGCTTTGCCTGAAGTATTTTGATATACAGCAATCAACGAAGGTACGCCGCCGCCTTTTAAGTACTCAGAACGCACAGTGTGGCCTGGGCCTTTTGGTGCAATCATAATCACGTCTAAATCGGCACGTGGTACGATTTGGTTGTAATGAATGTTAAAGCCGTGTGCAAACGCTAATGCAGCACCTTTTTTAAGGTTAGGCGCTACTTCTGCGTGAAAAATGCCTGCCATGGTTTCATCTGGCAACAAAATCATCACAACGTCAGCTTCTTTAACTGAATCAGCAATGTCCATCACGGTATGACCAGAGTTGACGGCTTTAGCCCATGAACTGCCTTCTTTACGCAGACCTATGGTCACTGTCACACCGCTATCTTTAAGATTAGCCGCGTGTGCGTGGCCTTGTGAGCCGTAACCAACGATGGTTACTTTTTTGCCTTTGATGATGCTTAGGTCAGCGTCTTTGTCGTAATAAACTTTCATTTCTGGGTTTGCCTTTCAGTACGTGTGCTTGTAATAATGCGCGTTAAAAATAGGGTGTTGCTTGAGTGTTATGGTTGCTGCTTAAACTTTCAGAATGCGGTCGCCGCGGCCTATGCCGGAAGCGCCAGTGCGCACAGTTTCTAAAATGGCGGTTTTATCAATCGCTTCTAAAAATGCGTCTAATTTGCTGCATGAGCCGGTCAACTCTATGGTGTAACTGCTATCAGCGACGTCAATGATACGACCACGAAAAATATCGCACATGCGTTTCATTTCATCTTTATAGCTGCCGCTGGCTTTCACTTTCACCAACATCAACTCACGTTCAATATGCTTACCATCATTGAGGTCTAACACTTTCACCACATCAATTAACTTGTTGAGTTGTTTGATGATTTGCTCAATGACATCATCTGAACCAGTGGTGACGATGGTCATGCGCGATAGGGTAGGGTCTTCCGTAGCAGCGACTGTCAGCGATTCAATATTGTAACCACGCGCCGAGAATAAGCCGGCCACGCGGGACAAGGCGCCAGCTTCGTTTTCCATCAGCAGAGAGATAATGTGTTTCATGCATTCGCTCCCTTAACTTTTGGCAGCTCCATTTCAGATAAGCCTTTGCCATTTTCTACCATCGGGAATACGTTTTCTTTTTGCTCGGTAATAAAGTCCATAAAAACAAATTTGTCTTTTTTGGCAAACGCCTCTTTCAGCGCGCCTTCTACGTCACTTGGCTGCGTAATTTGCATACCTACATGGCCATAAGATTCAGCCAATTTAACAAAGTCAGGCAAGCTGTCCATATATGATTCTGAATAGCGGTCTTCGTAGAAGAACTCCTGCCATTGACGTACCATGCCTAAGTAGCGGTTATTCAATAAAATCACTTTAATGGGTAAGCCATATTGCGCACAGGTCGACAGTTCCTGAATATTCATCTGAATGCTGCCTTCACCAGTCACACAGGCCACTTGTGCATTTTTATCGGCAAACTGACAGCCCATTGCATACGGCAAACCGACACCCATGGTGCCCAAGCCGCCAGAATTAATCCAGCGACGTGGTTTATCAAACTTGTAATATTGTGCTGCCCACATTTGGTGTTGGCCGACGTCAGACGTGACATAGGCATCGCCTTTGGTGACTTCCCATAGCTTTTCGATCACATACTGCGGCTTAATGACGGTGCTGGATGGCTCGTAACGACCCCCATGAACCAAGCGCCATTCATTAATTTGCTTCCACCAGTCACTGATGTCGTTTTGCGTGTTTTCCGCTTTCAATGCTTCATTCATATCTGACAGCACTGCATGCACATCACCGACGATAGGCACATCGACTTTCACGCGTTTAGAAATGCTAGAAGGATCAACATCAATATGAATAATGGTACGTTTTTGGCTGCCAAAATGTTTAGGATTGCCAATCACGCGGTCGTCAAAACGCGCACCCACCGCAATCAACACATCACAGTTTTGCATCGCCATATTGGCTTCATATGTGCCGTGCATGCCTAGCATGCCGACAAACTGTTTGTCCGTTGCCGGGTAACCGCCCAAGCCCATTAAGGTATTGGTCACTGGATAATTCAGCGTGCGTGCCAATTTCACCAACTCAGCAGAACCGTTACCTAACACTAATCCGCCACCGGTATAGATCATCGGGCGTTTGGCGCCTAATAATAACTTCACGGCTTTTTTTATTTGTCCGCTATGACCTTTAAGGATGGGGCTGTATGAACGCATCTCCACTGTTTTTGGATAAGCAAAGTCAGCCAAATGCGCAGTGATGTCTTTAGGAATGTCGACCACAACAGGGCCTGGCCTACCGGTGGCCGCGATATAAAACGCTTTTTTAATAGTTGAGGCGATGTCTTTCACGTCTTTGACTAAGAAGTTGTGTTTAACGCAAGGTCGCGTCACGCCGACCATATCAACTTCTTGGAAAGCGTCCATGCCGATGGCTGGCACGGGGACTTGGCCACTAATCACGACTAAGGGAATGGAATCCATATAGGCTGTTGCAATGCCGGTAATGGCATTGGTGGCACCCGGGCCGCTGGTCACTAGTGCCACGCCCACTTCGCCAGTGGCACGTGAGAATGCATCAGCCGCGTGCACTGCCGCCTGCTCATGACGCACCAAAATATGCTTGAAGCCATTTTGTTTGTAGATGGCGTCATAGATATGCAACACCGCGCCGCCAGGATAGCCGAAGACAAACTTTACTTTTTCTTCGTTTAGGCAGCGAATCACAATCTCTGCACCTGTGATGGGTGTGTTCTGTATTTCGGCCTTAGTGTGCACTTTTGAATCCATAAAACCTTGATTTTTTGCGAATAATTGTTGAACCCTCAACATTAACTGTTTACGTGAGTTTGGTCAAGTTTGGCAAGCGTTTAAGTCGACAAGCTGAAATATTTGACATATTAAATGAGAATCATTATTATTAAGATTCATGAATAAGCGACTTAATGGTGGTTGCCGCCATTGCTTGAAGTTGCCAGCGTTGAGTAATCAACATTATGACGCGCAAACATGATTACGCCATAAGAATGATTACCCATGAAAATTATTACCAAGATGAGCCCAAAAATCAGCATTCCGTTTGAGGATGTGCTCGTCAATGAGGGTAGCGAAGTCAATATGAAGATGTCACATTTGAGAAGCTTACAATCTAATAGCTTGTTTGGCGATGCTAAAGCTGTGCTGATTTCACATCTGGGTGAGCGATATATGTTGAGTTTAACCAAGCAGAATAAGCTATTACTGACCAAGGTTAAGCAAGGCTTAGTGTTTTAAATGCAATTATTTGATGCTAGAGGTGCACAATGAACCAGCCCATGTCCATGAAGCAGGCTTACCCGACAATCTCTTTTAATCGCCTTGGGCCGACTGCTGAAGTGATTGATATTGGCTTGCAAAAAAAACAACAGCATCCTATCAAAGATATTACCTTAGTGAGTGCTGTCACGCAGCCAAAAGTAACGCATGCCATTCAATATCGATATTGGGGTATATCGATTGCGCTACACTTTTTAGCTATTTACTTGGTGGCGCATGTCCCTGAAGATTCGCCAACAGTGTTGAAAGTGGCTGAGCCTCTTACGGTGAGTTTGATTGCGCCGCCAGCACCAGAGCCAACATTAGTGCCTTTAGTTGAGGCGCAACCAGCGGTGGTAAAAAAAGCTACCGAAGTTAAACCTAAAGTATCAGTTAAAAAAGTGGTTAAAGTCATGCCACCAGTCACTCAGGTCGAGACGCCAACCATCGAGGCAACGACTGAACCTGTGATGACGGAGGCGCCAGTCGAAACGCAGAATGTGCAACCAGTAGTGAAAGAGGTGGTGGCGGAAGCACAAACGGCACCACCGGCAAAAGCAGCGCCGCCCGCAGAAAAAATTGAGCCGCCCAAGTTTGGTGTGGCGTATTTAAATAACCCTGCGCCCGATTATCCTGGCATGTCGCGCCGAATCGGTGAAGAGGGGCGCGTGATGTTGAAGGTATTGGTGAATGCAGAGGGCAATGCAGAATCTGTGCAGTTAGAACAGAGTAGCGGTTCAGAACGTTTAGACCAAGCCGCCATCAAGGCCGTGAAGCGTTGGCGTTTTGTACCCGCACAGCTAGCGGGTCAGGCGCTCAGCGCCTATGTGCTGGTGCCGATTAAATTTTCACTAGATAGCTAATACAGTTGGCTTCAATGCTAAGTATGCATCGCTAAGTGAGAATCATCATAGAGTTATTATAAGGAAGTAGTATGCAAGCAACCCAAACATTCAGTAGTTTAGATTTTATTTTACAAGGTGGCATCGTATCGATCATGGTGGCGACGATACTGTTGGTGATGTCTGTGATGAGTTGGTATTACATTATTACCAAAGCGTTTGGCGGTCTCAAAATCCAAGCTGCCATTACGCGTGATATTGCTGATTTTTGGTCTAAGCCCAGTCTGCATATGGCGATGCAACAGGCTGCAGATACACCCAGCCATCGCTTGGCAATGACTGCGGTGGAATCCACCCAGCATTATCAGCAATATAGCGCCAAGGGGGCTGCGGTGGCGATTTCGCAAGATGAGTTTATTGCGCGTAATATGCGCCGTACTCTAATACAAGAACAAGCGGCACTAGAGTCTGGTTTATCATTGCTGGCGTCTGTAGGTAGCGTAGCGCCATTTGTCGGTTTATTTGGTACGGTGTGGGGCATCTACCATGCGCTGGCGGCCATCAGTGCCAGTGGTCAGGCCACCATCGATAAAGTGGCAGGCCCAGTGGGTGAAGCGCTGATTATGACGGCGATAGGGTTGGCAGTGGCGATCCCAGCGGTGTTGGCCTATAACGCGTATATTAAAATGAACCGTACTACCATGGCGACCTTGGAGCAGTTTGCGCAAGACTTGCATACGCTACTGATTACCGGTGCGCCGTTGGTCAGCAGTCATGCAAAAAA
>DASWSZ010000059.1:0-2654 GCA_036402395.1 Methylophilus sp. | reverse complement strand
CCTGTATATTTGAATATGTCTATTTGGCAAGACCAGACTCGGTGATTGATGGTGTGTCGGTGTATCAAACCCGTTTAGACATGGGAGTGAGCTTGGCTGAAAAAATCAAACGCGAATGGCCAGATAAACACATTGATGTAGTGATACCGATTCCAGACACTAGTCGTCCCAGCGCCTTGCAGTTAGGCATTTCGCTGAATTTGGATTACCGCGAAGGTTTTATTAAAAATCGTTATATAGGCCGTACGTTTATTATGCCGGGTCAAGCCTTGCGCAAAAAATCCGTACGTCAGAAGCTCAACCCAATTGGCGTCGAGTTCAAAGGTAAAAATGTATTATTAGTGGACGACTCGATAGTGCGTGGTACCACCTCGCAGCAGATCGTGCAAATGGCGCGTGATGCCGGTGCTAATAAAGTTTATTTTGCCTCTGCTGCACCGCCTGTACGTTTTCCTAATGTGTATGGCATCGATATGCCTAGCCGCGATGAGTTGCTGGCCACCGGCCGTACCGATGAAGAAATTTGCAAGGAGATCGGTGCAGATGCCTTGATTTATCAGGATTTAGACGCGCTTAAGAGCAGTATTGCAAAATCTAACCCTAAGTTAAAAGGTTTTGATAGCAGCTGTTTTGATGGGATATACGTCACCGGGGATGTTGATACGGCTTATTTAAACCGTATTGAATCTGCGCGTAGTGATCTCAATAAAAAACAAAAACCACCCAACTCTAGTACACAGTTAGACCTCAATTTATTGTCTACCGACATGGTCAATGTGGATTAACTAAATGCTAGTACCCTTTTTGGGTAATGGTATTTAGGGTAGTATTCACTACAATACGATTGTATAAAAGTATACGGACCGTTTAGTGCATGATTCCCTTCAATAAAATTTACCTCACAGGTAAAGAAATCCTCAATATTCAGCTGTCGCACGAAATCGGTAACTTATCTGGAGATGGAGGGTTTACCGATAAAGCGTGCGCATGGTTGGAAAGTCAAACCCATACCCAGAAAGTCTTAATTACCCATTCGTGCACCGCAGCATTAGAAATGGCGGCTATTCTGGCCAATATCCAGCCCGGCGATGAAGTGATTATGCCGTCTTATACTTTTGTCTCGACGGCCAATGCCTTTGTGTTGCGTGGCGGTATCCCAGTGTTTGTGGACATTCGTGAAGACACCATGAATATCGATGAAACCTTGATTGAAGCAGCCATTACTCCTCGCACCAAAGCCATCGTGCCCGTGCACTATGCCGGTGTTGGTTGTGAAATGGATACCATACTGCAAATTGCAAAAAAATATAATTTACTGGTCATAGAAGATGCTGCGCAAGGCGTTATGGCTAGTTACAAAGGCCGCGCCCTAGGCGCGATTGGTGATATAGGTGCTTATTCATTTCATGAGACTAAAAATATTATTTCTGGTGAAGGTGGCGCGATTCTAGTCAATAATATGGCGTTTGCAGATCGTGCCGAAATTATCCGAGAAAAAGGTACCAACCGCAGTCAATTTTATCGCGGACAAGTGGATAAATACACTTGGCAGGACATAGGCTCGTCGTATTTGCCAGGGGAAGATACTGCGGCATTTTTATTGGCACAGCTGGAACATGCCGAAGAAATTACGCAAAGACGCATGGCTGTTTGGCAGGCTTATCACGATGCGCTAGAGCCCTATGAAGTGTCAGGTGTGCTCAGACGCCCGATTATCCCAGCAGAGTGCCAACACAATGCGCATATGTATTACATTTTATTAGAATCACTTCAGCATAGAACTGAACTGATCCAACGCTTTAAGGCGCAAAATATTCATCCTACCTTTCACTATGTGCCCTTACACAGTGCGCCAGCAGGCAAAAAATTTGCCCGTGTACACGGCAGCATGAAGCATACCGATGATCTTTCTAGTCGTTTATTACGCTTGCCGTTATGGGTAGGGTTAGAGTCTGTGCAACACAAGGTATTAGAAGTGATGGGTATTTAATGCGGCTAAAAGGCTTGGTCGATAATCATCTTGACAATCATTTTGAATGGGCGTTAAATGGAATTGCGCTGATTTGAGTGGCCAAACTTAAACAAAGCCTTACTCAGCTTGCGGGCGCATTATAAAATCTGCTAAAGCGAGAAACCAAAAACCCGTTTTAGCGACTCGCTAATACGGGTTTTTTTTATTACCCAGAATTTGGATGATCATGAGCAACTCACACTACCATGCAGAAACGATAGGCGTACGCGCCGGCACACAAACCACCGAATTTGGCGAAAATTCAGAAGCTTTATTTTTGAATTCCAGCTTTAGATTTAGCAGTGCTGCACAAGCGGCTGCCAGATTTAGCGGCGCCGAGCCTGGCAATATTTACTCACGCTTTACCAATCCTACCGTCACCATGTTTCAAGACAAGTTGGCCGCTTTAGAAGGCGCGGAGCAGTGCGTGGCCACCTCAAGTGGTATGTCGGCTATTTTGGCTTGCGTGATGGGCTTATGCAATGCTGGTGACCATATTGTGGCGTCACGCAGTGTGTTTGGCACCACAGTACAATTGTTTAGCAATATCCTCAAGCGCTGGGGCTTACAAGTGACGTTTGTGTCGCTGACTAATCCGGCTGAATGGCAAGCTGCAATTATGCCTAACACCAAATTATTTTTT
>DASWSZ010000058.1:0-8052 GCA_036402395.1 Methylophilus sp. | reverse complement strand
ATACCCACGGTTTTCCGCCATGCCACACTACGGCACTGCTCGGTACAATCACACCATTGAGCGCGTTGCTCGGGCTATTTTTTTGCAACACATTGACACGCATGCCAATGCGCAATAATGCGGCTGGCGCACTAAAATAATAGGTACGCCCCAGCGCACTGATGTCTGCCGACGTGGCTGGAGACACATAAGTGGCGCGGATGGTCTGCGTGCGTGCATTCAGCGGTGTAATATCAATCACGCTGCCTTTGCTAGGCGAGCTGGCATCCATAGGCAGGCTAATTTGAACCAATACTTGTTGGCGCGTTAACAGTTGTTGTATGCCTGCCGCCAGGGGCTTGCCAGTGATTAAGCTAGCCAGTGGCTCGCCCCAAGCCAATTGCGTAGTCGCCAGCAAGTTGTGCATTTGGGCTGTAATTGCCGCGATTTTTGCTTGATCGGCTTGCACTAAAGCATAGGCCTCTTGCGCTACGCTGTCCGAAACGTTCTTATCATCCTCGTTGAGTGTTTTTAGCCGTTGATATTGTTGGCTGTGTACGCCAGCAGCAGTTTGGACTAATTGCAGTTCAGATTGCAGCGCAATGTACTGCGTTTTGGCTTGAATCAGAGGGTCTATCGCCAATACCGTGCCCAATGTTTTGACTGAGCCTTGAAAGCGACTAGGTTTCACTTGGCTAAACAGGATGCCACTATTTTTTTGCGTTTCTGGCGTCAAATACACTGTGTTGACACCGTCTTTTTCGGTGACCTTGCTCTGACTTTCTATTTCCTCCTCTTGCTCACTTTGATAGGCCTCGTACTCATCCTGACCATAAAATACCAGCACCCAAAACAAGGTGATAATAATGATGGCTTGCAAACCAATAATCAGCGTAATTTTTTTATTCATGTGCGGGTAGGGTATGAGCTTCGTTTAAGTCATCAGTTTGATATAAATCATTCGATAGTGGCAATTGAGCGCTCAGCGCTGCAGTATTCGCTGTGGCCTGATTATTAAGCAAAGGCTGCTGCATGATGTTTTCCACTTCAGCTTGTGCGCGCAATAGTTGCACCTGTGCTGCATGGACTTGTTGTGCGCCCAAGCTAAGAGTTAACTGCGATTGCGTCAAAGCTACCCGGTCTATCAAGCCTGCGTTAAACTGTTTATGTAGTTGATCGTGCTGTTGCTGTTGTGCAAGCAGTGCATGTTTAGCAACGTCCAGACTTTGTTTTGTTGCTTGATAGTGCGCCAATGTGTGTGACAGTTGACCGACAATGCTGGTTTGCAGCGCTTCAAACTGCGCCCCTTCCACCGCTCTTAACAGTTCAGCTTGTTTAATTAAAGTGGGTTGTTGCTGGATAAGATTGAGCAAGCTGGCAAAGCCTAATGACCAAATTTTATCGCCAAATTCAAAGATATAGCCAGGACTTAAGCTAATGTCTGGCGTTTGTTTGGCGACTTCTAATTTGATTTTGCTTTCAGCGGCGGCGTAACGTGCTAATCCGCGACGTAGGTCTATGCGATTAAGCAATGTTTGCGTCTGCACCGAAGCAGCTTGCGCCTGTAAGGCGTGGTCCTGGCGCGCTAATATGGTCTCAATCTGCATCGCTTGCATGGGAATGACTTTAAATGTTGCCCATGGCAATCCGGCGTCGGTAGCCAGTGTGCGCAGTATGCCTTCTGTTTGCGCCTGCGCTAGTTGCAATGCGGCCAGACTTTTTTGCTGCTGCAAGGTGTACAGACTAAGCTCTGTTGTTGAGGCCAAGCCTAGCGCCAAGCGTTTGTTAAACAGCGCAGTCAATTGTTGATAGAGGGCTAATTCAGACTGCAATTGCTGAATTTTCTGCAGGTGATCATGGTAGTTGATGAGATCAACACTTAAGCGCTGACGCAATGTCCAAGCCGTTTCTGCTAAATCCATGCGCGCAACTTCTGCCAGATGTTGCGCTTCTTCCATTCTAATTTCACGTTTGTGATGGGTGGCAATAGGAATGTCTAGCTGCAAGCCGTATGACCAAGGGCTGATATCGCCATTGCCACGGTTGCTACGCGCCAAGGTACCATTAATACCTATGCCAGTTTGCAAGCCTGCCGTGGCAATATTGGCTTCTGCCAATGCCAGCTTAGCTTTGCTGACGTTTAAATCGGCGTGATGGAATAAAGCGGATAAGGTGAGTTCCTCTAGGCCCCAAGTGGCGAAGGGCAGCTTGCTAGCAGGGTAGCCATTCTTAATGGCAAATTGCTTAAAGGATTCACTGCTAATAGATTTAGCTTGCGCCTGTGCAAGCGTGGTGTTGGGGTCTAGCGTTTGAGCAATATAGGCTTGCTTAGCACAGCCGCATAACAAGCAAATACTCGCTGCTATCATCCAACTTTTGCGTGTATTTAACAGCATGATAAACACGGTAAACAGGCTGCAAGTGTGTCTATTACTCGTCTATGGTGGCATGCACGGCATTGAGTGCATCTTGTAATGTTTCTTCTGGGATTTTATTGATGGTGGTCGCCAGTAAGTCGGCCGCTTCCACCGTGCGGATAGGTAAGTCTTGCGTGTTTAGCTCCGCAATCAGCCCGGCAGCAGCACCTGCAATAATAAGCAGTATTTCACGCTCTTTCATTAAAAGCTCAAGCTCTGAGCGTAGCATATTGTCTTCTGAACTGTTGAGTGTATTCGGCATAATGTTTTAAGTGATACTCTTTGTAATGCCACAATTGTAATGCAATGTGCAGCATAAGTGTCATCTTTCATTTGCGCATAAGGTATTGCGCACAGGCCTGTGGCGCTGTCTGCATACAAATTACATATTTATGCACATTTGCGTTTGTAATGTTGGCTAGTTGCGCTACAATATGCGCCTTGGTGAAATGCGTAACCTAAATAACTTTATTTTTAGTGTTAAGCATGTTTCATTTGCGAAAGTGGCGGAATTGGTAGACGCACTGGATTTAGGTTCCAGCGCCGCGAGGCGTGAGAGTTCGAGTCTCTCCTTTCGCACCATCTAATTAACAAAGGCTTCTCGATTTGAGAAGCCTTTGTTATTTGTACGGATGACTTTACTATTGAGTGCAATACCAATCAGTATGCATTCAATGATGATTCAATCAATAAAAGGAATGCATATGCACATCATACAAACCCCCAACGCACCAGCCGCCATAGGCCCTTACTCACAAGGCATCGTTGTCGGTCAACAACTTTATACCTCAGGGCAAATTCCATTACGTGCCGATGGTAGCTTGGTAGAAGGCGATATTGCGGTGCAAACTCAGCAAGTGCTGGCTAACTTAAGCGCGATTATTGAAGCCGCAGGCGCTGATTTATCCAAAGTAATTAAAACGACCGTGTTTTTGAAAAATTTAGAGGATTTTACGGCGATGAATGCCGTATATGCACAAGCGTTTGGTACACATACGCCCGCTAGATCGACCGTACAAGTGGCAAAACTACCGAGAGATGTATTGGTCGAAATTGAAGCTATTGTCTTACTAGCTAAATAGTTGAGCTTTTTGTGTCATGAGCGGTCTATGTTAACAGTGGTTGCAAATCATCCGCATTGCATCATTTAATGCAGTAGCTAACAGAGATTGTTGCCAGCCTTGGTTTATTTAAATGACGACTTGTGATATATTTTAACGCTAATTTGTACTAGTGACTTTATGCGTAGTGGCTTCAAAAATCACCGTATGGCGCAGTACAAAACGTAGTTTGAGTACATAATTCATGTGTGGCGCGTTATTCACACCATCATCATTCACCGTTCATCAGAACGACTTTTTACAGGAAATGCAACATGGCAGTAGCTGTTGAAAAAATCAGTAACTTGGAACGTCGCATGACGATTACAGTACCTTTGGCACCGTTAGAAGGTCAAATTAAACAACGTCTTAGCCAAATTTCACGTACGGCAAAGTTCGCTGGCTTTCGTCCTGGCAAGGCGCCGCTGGGTTTGGTCAATCAGCATTACGGCGATCAAGTGCGTGATGAGGTCTATTCTAAGGCCGTTGAAACTAGCTTTGGTGACGCGGTAGAAGCCAATAAGTTACGCGTAGCAGGTTACCCAAATATTGAACACAAACCATTTGTCGAAGCAGCGCAAGATTTTGAATACACGGCTACGTTTGAAGTGTTTCCTGAAGTGAAGTTGGGTGATTTAACTAAATTAAAAATCGAAACACCCACATTAGAAGTGTCAGAAGCCGATGTTGAAAAAACGTTAGATGTATTGGTTAAACAGCGCGTGACTTATGAGCCAGTGAAGCGCGCGGCTAAAAAAGGCGACCAACTCAATATTTCGCTAACTGCGTCTATTGATGGCAAGCCAGTAGAAAGCACTGGCGACAAAGGCATCGATTTAGTTCTGGGTGAGCCGGGTCGTATTTCACAGTTTGACGAAGAACTGACTGGTGGCAAAGCGGGCGCAACTAAAACGTTTGAAATTACCTATCCAGCTGACCACAATCCTGCACAATTAGCAGGTCAAACCGTGAGTTACGAAGTGACCTTTAATGCTGTATCTGCGCCTGTGTTGCCAAAGATTGATGCTGAGTTTGCTAAAAGCTTAGGTGTGGATGATGGCAATGTAGAGGTGATGAAGGCTGAGATTAAGGCCAGTTTAGAGCAGGAAGTTGAAAAGCGTGTGAAAGCACGTGTCAAAGAGGCTGTATTTCAAGCCTTATTGACTGAGTCTGAATTAGAAACACCTAAAGTCATTATTGGTGCAGAAATTAATCGCTTAATGCAAATGACGGCACAAAACTTGCAGCAGCGTGGTATGGATCCAAAACTGATGCAACTTGAACCGACCATGTTTGAAGAGCAAGCCAAACGCAGTGCTGCCTTACGTTTGATTTTATCTGAGTTGGTGAATACACATTCATTGCAAGCCAGCCCTGAGCAAATCCGCGCCATGGTGGATACCTTTGCACAAAGCTTTGAAAAGCCTGAAGAATTGGTCAGCTGGTACTATTCAGATGTGAAACGTTTGGATGAGCCGGCAGCCTTGGCGACTGAAGAAAATGTCGTCAACTGGGTGTTAGAGAAAGCCAAAGTGACTAGCAAGAAAATCAAATTTGACGAATTAATGGCAGGTGGATAATGGTTAATAGTATGAGCGATTTCATGAGTAACGCGAAAGAAATGATGGAGCCACAAGCTTTGGGTTATATCCCCATGGTGATTGAGCAGAGTGGACGCGGTGAGCGCTCATACGATATTTACTCACGCCTATTAAAAGAGCGCGTCATTTTTATGGTGGGTCCAGTCAATGACATGACCGCTAATTTAATCGTCGCCCAATTATTGTTTTTGGAAGCAGAAAATCCAGATAAGGATATTTCTTTGTACATCAACTCACCGGGCGGCTCTGTCACGGCGGGCATGGCGATTTATGACACCATGCAATTTATCAAGCCGGATGTCAGTACCTTGTGTATCGGCCAAGCGGCCAGTATGGGCGCCTTGCTGTTGACGGCTGGGGCTAAAGGTAAACGTTTCTGTTTACCCAATTCGCGTGTCATGATTCATCAGCCTTTGGGCGGTTTCCAAGGTCAAGCCTCAGATATTGAAATTCATGCCAGAGAGATTTTGTATCTAAAAGATAAATTGAACAAAATCATGGCCTTCCATACTGGTAAAGAAGTGGACGCCATCGCTAACGATACTGACCGTGATAATTTCATGAGTGCGGAAGAATCAGTGAAGTATGGTTTAGTCGATAAGTTGATTGCAAAGCGTACAGACGCGTCGTAATATAGTTTTAATATTGAATTAGGAAACACAGATGGCAACAAAAGCGGACGGCGAAAAATTACTCTATTGCTCATTTTGCGGCAAGAGTCAGCATGAGGTTAAAAAACTGATTGCAGGGCCTTCTGTGTTTATTTGCGATGAATGCGTGGATTTGTGCAATGACATCATCAAAGAAGAAATTCAAAATCTGAATGAAATCAAAGCCACTGAAAAATCGCTGCCTACACCGCAAGAAATCTGCTCAATTTTAGATCAGTACGTCATTGGTCAAATTCAAGCCAAGAAAAATCTGTCTGTAGCGGTGTATAACCACTACAAACGCCTTGGCCATAACCATGTGGGTGACAATACTAACAAAGACGATGTTGAAATTCAAAAAAGCAATATCTTGCTGATAGGCCCAACAGGCTCAGGCAAAACATTATTAGCACAGACACTGGCGCGCTTATTGGATGTGCCGTTTGTGATGGCCGATGCGACGACGTTAACAGAAGCTGGTTATGTCGGTGAAGACGTTGAAAACATTATGCAAAAATTGCTGCAAAAATGTGATTATGATGTTGAAAAAGCGCAACGTGGTATCGTCTATATCGATGAAGTGGATAAAATTTCACGTAAATCCGACAATCCTTCCATTACGCGTGACGTATCAGGCGAGGGTGTGCAACAAGCGCTACTTAAGCTGATTGAGGGTACGGTAGCTTCGGTACCGCCACAAGGTGGTCGCAAGCATCCAAACCAAGAGTTTGTGCAATTAGACACCACCAATATTCTGTTTATCTGCGGTGGTGCGTTTGATGGCTTGGAAAAAGTCATCCGTCATCGCTCAGAAAAAGGCGGCATAGGCTTTGGTGCAGAAGTCAAAAGTAAAGACGACATGCGCCAAGTGGGCGAAGTCCTGCGCAGTGTAGAGCCGGAAGACTTGATTAAATTTGGCTTAATTCCAGAATTTATTGGCCGTTTACCGGTAGTGGCGACTTTAGAATCTTTAGATGAAAAAGCGCTGATGACTATTTTAACTGAGCCTAAAAACGCGCTTACCAAACAATATGCCAAGCTATTCAAAATTGAAGGCGTGGATTTAGAGTTTAGAGAGTCTGCTTTGCTGATCATCGCCAAAAAAGCGCTAGCTCGAAAAACCGGCGCGCGTGGTTTGCGTTCTATCATGGAACATGCCTTGCTGGATATTATGTATGAGCTGCCCTCGATAGAGAACTTAAGCAAAGTGGTGATTGATGAAGGCGTAATTAATGCTGAATCGCCGCCCATTTTGATTTATTCAGAACCGAAAAAGCGTGCTGAAAACGCCAGTTAATGATTGATTACCTAGTATGGCTAGGTTCAGCCAGTAAAATTGGCTAAACTTAACCATTGCTAAATATAGCAATAAACGTTTGTAAATGCAGCTTATATAAGAGTAGTTAAGGTAATACTGCATATATTTAAGCTGCGCCCTTGAACTAACAAAGATTGTTCCCCATTTAATCACAAAGGGTTTTGCCTTTGTTATCGATTGAAAGAACTTATGACTGAACAAACTTTGCAAGAAAATTCTGATGTTGGCAGTGAGTTAATTCCACTGCTGCCTTTGCGTGATGTGGTGGTGTACCCGCATTTAGTCATTCCATTATTTGTAGGTCGCACTAAATCGGTCAGAGCTTTAGAAATTGCCTCTGATACCAATAAGCAAATCCTCTTAGTTGCACAAAAATCCGCCAATAAAGATGACCCGGAAGCCGGCGATTTGTATGAAATTGGCACGATGGCCACGGTATTGCAGATGTTGAAGTTGCCCGATGGCACTGTCAAAGTACTAGTAGAGGGCTTGTATCGTGTGCGTGTTTCCTCGTTTACTGAAACCGACGAGTGCTTTATGGCACGCGCCGAAAAAGTTGAGCAAACCGATGATAAAGACAGCGAAGCAGAAGCGCTCATGCGCACAGTCTTCACGCAGTTTGACCAGTACGTCAAACTCAATAAAAAAATTCCACCAGAAATCCTCACTTCTCTAGCTACCATCAGTGATCCAGGTCGCTTGGCTGATACCATTTCTGCGCATTTGACGCTGAAACTGGAAGAGAAACAAAAAACACTGGAAATGCTTAGCGTAATTGAGCGCTTAGAGCATTTGCTGTATTTGATGGAATCTGAAATCGATATTTTGCAAGTTGAGAAACGTATCCGTGGTCGCGTTAAGCGTCAGATGGAAAAAAGCCAGCGTGAGTATTATTTGAATGAGCAAGTCAAAGCTATTCAAAAAGAATTGGGCGAGCATGATGAAAACGCTGAGATGGAAGAGCTAGAGCAGCGAATTAAAGATTCT
>DASWSZ010000057.1:0-13771 GCA_036402395.1 Methylophilus sp. | reverse complement strand
AGACCATTAGTAAAACAGCCTGCACTGCGTTGAATTTTCTCCACCACGCTACCATAAGCGTGGTTTGGCTCTCTTCATTGAGAGCCTTTTTTACGCCTGCTTAATAGAGATTAATTTAAACAATGGCCGTTTAGCTGAGGGAATAAGTGGCTGGTGAATGCGCTTGTTTTAGCATTAACGCCGTTGCCAATCTAGCCATTTCAACTTCCTCATCGGCATGTATTTGCAATATAGGTTTAGAGCTAGCAGTGTTTAATACGGTGGCATGCGTTTGATTGGCTTCATCATTTAACGCAAACTGTAAACATTGCAATGGCTCACAGATTTTTTTGCGGATCAATGCTGAATGCTCGCCTATGCCGCCAGTGAATACCAAAGCATCTATCCCGCCATATTTAGCGGCATAACCACCAATGACAGCACGCACTTGCTGCGCAAAATAGTCCACGGCAAATCTGGCTTGCGGGCTGTCACTGTTGACCAACGCAGCCATGTCAGCACTCTCACCATCCGATAACGCAAGTAAACCCATGTGTTGATATACCATCTCCAATAAGGCTTGATGGTCATAGCGTTGCGCCAGCGCCAGCATAATGCCGGGGTCTAAATCGCCACTGCGCGTGGCCATGGGGATGCCACCCGCTGCGGTATAGCCCATGGTGGTGTCTATGGATTGCAAGTTTTTTAGACAACATAGACTGGCACCATGACCTAAATGTGCCACCACCACATGGCCATTGGCCGCACTGCCAAGTAGCTTGGGCAATTGCTGCGCCACGTAGGCGTAATTGATGCCGTGAAAGCCATATTTGCGTAAGTGCAGACTATTCGGTATCGGCAAGCGGTAGGCCATTTCTGGCAATGTGTGGTGAAAAGCGGTATCAAAGCAAGCAATCATGGGCACATGAAAACGTGCCGCACATAGCTCCACCCCTAGCAGGTTGTAGGGCATGTGCAATGGAGCAAGAGAAGTCAGCTGCTGTAACCTTGTACGTTCGCTGGCATCCAGCATGCGTGCAGGCTCAGTAATGTCGCCGCCATGCACAAACCTAAACACAATGGCATCTGGCTGCGCCTGGGTTAATGCCAGCAGTAGCGCGTCAAATGCTTGCGCGTAATGGCTGGCAAGTGTGCTGTCATCGTGCGCGCCAATATGGGCGTAATGGAAATCTTGTCTGGCGGCGTTGTGAGGAAAATAACTGGCTTTTAAGCTGGAAGAGCCACTATTAATGGCCAGTATATTTAAAGCGGCCACGTCCAAGCGTCCTCTTCGGGTAAATCTACGCCATATTCGTATGCATAGTGGCGGCATTCCTGTTGCCGCGCCCTTAACTGCGCCTGCACGGTTGCCCCAGTTTCACTTAAGTGAGGCATGCGATTCACCGCATCAATGGCAATGCTAAAGCGGTCTATGCCATTAATAATGGCAAGCTCCAACGGCGTATTAATGCTGCCTTTTTCTTTGTAGCCGCGCACGTGTAAGTTGTCATGGTTATTGCGTCTGTAAGTCAATCGATGAATCAGGTTAGGATAACCGTGGAAGTTAAAAATGATGGGCTTATCGAGCGTGAATAAAGCATCAAACGCTTCATCCGATAAACCATGCGGGTGCTCACTGGCTGGCGTGAGTTTGTATAAATCCACCACGTTAACAAAACGTATTTTAAGTTGTGGAAAGTAGCTACGCAGCAAGGCCGTCGCCGCCAAGGCTTCTTTGGTAGGAATATCGCCAGCGCTGGCCATCACCATATCGGGGGCTTGGCCTTGATCGTTACTGGCCCAATCCCACACGCCTATGCCTAGGCTGCAATGTGCGGTGGCGGTGGCCATATCTAAATACTGCAGATGCTTTTGTTTGTCGCAGACAATCACATTGATGTAATTTGTACTGTTTAAGCAGTGATTGGCCACACTGAGTAAACAATTCACATCGGGCGGCAAATAAATGCGCGTGACGTCCGGACTTTTATTCACCACCACATCCAGAAAGCCCGGATCTTGATGGGTGAAACCATTATGGTCTTGGCGCCACACAGTTGAGGTAATGAGTAAATTTAACGAGGAAATGGGCGCACGCCAAGGCACCGCTTTGGACATTGCCAACCACTTAGCATGTTGATTAAACATAGAATCAATCACATGCACAAACGCCTCGTAGGTTGAAAAGAAGCCATGTCTGCCGGTGAGCAGATAGCCTTCCAGCCAACCTTCCAAGGTGTGTTCGGACAACATTTCCATGACACGACCATCAGGTGACAAATGGCCGCCATCCGCATCTACTGGCAAGTAATCGGCCAGCCAAGTTTTTTTGCTGACCGCATAAATATCATCCAGTTTATTCGAGCTATTTTCATCGGGCCCAAATACGCGAAAATTGTGCATATTCAGTTGCATGATGTCGCGCAGAAATTTGCCTAGCGGTCGCGTATTTTCTGCTAAGGTCTGACCGGGGGCGGCTAAGGTGAATGCATAGTCGGCAAAATTTGGCATATGCAAATCTTGACGGATCAGCCCACCATTGGCATGCGGGTTGGCACTCATTCTGCGCTTACCCTTGGGCGCAAGCGCTTTTAACTCTGGACGCAGTTTTCCGTTATTATCAAATAACTGCTCGGGCTGGTAACTGCGCAGCCATGCTTCCAGTTGCTGTAAATGCGCTGGGTTTTCTTTCACTTTGCCCAGCGGCAATTGGTGCGAACGCCAAAAACTCTCCACTTGGTGGCCGTCCACCTGTTTCGGGCCGGTCCAGCCTTTGGGGCTACGCAGCACGATCATTGGCCAACGCGGACGTGCAGGATTGCCAGTATCCCGCGCGGTTTTTTGTATGGCGTGTATGGCGGCAATACAGGTTTCCAATGTGGCCGCCATGGCCTGATGCATGGTGGCTGGATCATCGCCCTCCACAAAATAGGGTGTCCAACCATATCCTAGAAATAGGTGCTCAAGCTCCTCATGCGAGATGCGCGAGAGTAGAGTGGGATTATTAATCTTATAGCCATTGAGATGCAAAATAGGCAGCACCGCGCCATCTCGGATGGGATTTAAAAATTTATTGCCATGCCAAGCGGTCGCCAGTGGCCCAGTCTCTGCCTCGCCATCGCCCACCACCACTGCAACCAGTAAATCAGGATTGTCATAGGCGGCGCCAAAAGCATGCGACACGCTATAGCCTAGCTCGCCGCCTTCGTGGATAGAGCCGGGCAATTCTGGCGTGCAGTGGCTGCCTATGCCACCCGGAAATGAGAATGCTTTTAGCAGCCGTTGTAAACCAGCCTCATCTTCACTTTTGTTGGGGTAGACTTCACTATAGGTGCCTTCTAAATACACGGGCGCTAATACGCCCGGCGCGCCATGGCCAGGCCCGGCTAGAAAAATTGCGTTGAGGTCACGCTTGTTGATTTGGTGGTTAAGATGGGTATAAATAAAACTCAAGCCTGGGCTTGAACCCCAATGACCGAGCAGGCGCTGCTTGATATGCTCGGCGGCTAACGGCTTTGTTAGCAAGGGATTATCTTGCAGATAAATCATGCTGGCGGCTAAGTAATTGCAAGCACGCCAATAGGCGTCTATCTCTGCCAGTTCAGACTTACTTAGCGCGCTACTCATGGCTGCAACCTGCCCAAGCTGGTGTAGATAGCATGGGTGGGTGACCCAAAAGCGGTACTTGTGAAGTAATCATATACTGTGTGACCCTATCTGTGATGCAACAAGCGCCAATTAAAAGTAATTGCGCAAAGTGATAGTGTAATGACTTACCAGCGTGCGTTATTGATGTGTATCAATCTAATCAACACACTAGAATTTAGCCCCATCAACAACTAAAAGCAACACTTAACATCACCGCCTGCCACTGCTATACTTAAACACATAGCGGCCTTGTTGCCTCTAGCGCTTGCTAGACTTCACAGACTTGACTGACCAACGCAGGCGCCTGCACATGATCATGATAGAATTCGATGATTTGCTGACTGGAGAGCGCGTGACTGAACAGGTAGCCCTGCCCCTCCTGACAATGTCGGCTGACCAAAAACGCCAATTGCGCAGTAGTTTCTATGCCCTCTGCAATCACTGTGAGTTTTAGGCTATTGGCCATACTGATAATGGCGCTCACAATAATGCCCTCATCCGCCACCGAGCTAATATTGCTGACAAACGAACCGTCTATCTTCAGCACATCAATCGGAAACTGTTGTAAATAACTTAAGCTGGAATAGCCAGTGCCAAAGTCATCTACCACCAGCACAATGCCCATGGCCTTTAATTGATGCAGAATCACCGCGCTGGCTTTGGCATCACGCATCAGCACCGTTTCTGTAATTTCTAGCGCTAGCCAAGTTGGATCTATGCCAGTGTCTTGTAGCACTTCTTGTACGTCGGCAACAAAATGTTGTTGCATAAATTCTGGTGCAGAAATATTCACCGCGACTGTCATGTGCGGCATACCGGCCTCTTGCAGGCGCTTGACTTGCTGGCATGCGGTGCGTAACACCCAGCGGCCGATAGGGATAATTAAGCCAGAATCTTCTGCCACCGGTAAAAAGCGTGCAGGTTTAATCTCACCCCACTCAGGATGTTGCCAACGGATGAGCGCTTCCACCCCAGTCATTTGTAAGGTGTTCAGGTTAAATTTGGGTTGATACTCTAAAAATAGCTGGTGCTGTTCTTGTGCCACACGCAAGCTCACCTCTAATTTAAGCCTTTCCACCACGCGCGCATTCATCGCATGTTTAAAAAATTGAAAGTTATTGCGCCCTTTTTCTTTAGCGCAGTACATCGCAGTATCGGCGTTCTTAATCAGCGTTTCTGCATCCATACCATCGCTAGGGTACACACTAATGCCTATGCTGGTAGACACATGTAACTGATGCTCGGCCAGCCGATGTGGCAAGGTAAACAGTGCAATAATTTTCTCTGCGGTCAGCGCCGCATCTTCGCCATGCTTGCTGTCTGCCAGTAAGATTACAAATTCATCGCCACCAGTGCGGCTGACGGTATCGCTGGCTCTGACACAAGCATTTAAGCTGACCGTGACTTGTTGCAACAATTGGTCGCCGACGCCATGCCCTAGGGAGTCATTAATCAGTTTGAAATTATCCAAATCCAAGAAAAGTAAGGCAATTTGTGTGTCATTACGTTTGGCAGCTTCTATGGCATGAGCGATGCGATCATTCAGCAACACCCGGTTGGGTAGGTTGGTAAGGTAATCATGTTGCGCAAGATGCGCCATTTTCATAGCCATTGCTTGAGAGGTGCTGATGTCATGAAATACTACTACCACGCCCGTCAGTTGGCCTTGTGCATTGTGGATAGGTGAAGAGGATTCCTCAATGGATACCTCGCTGCCGTCGCGTGTAATCAATACGGTATGGCCAGTCAGTGCCACCGCTTGATCGGTATTGAGCACCTGTGTCACCGGATCACAACTGGCAAGGCGTGATCGGCTATCCATCAGTTGCAACACCTGCTGTACAGGCTTGCCATAGGCGGCTTCTCTAGTCCAACCAGTGATTTTTTCGGCGGCAATATTTAAGTAATCAATATTGCCGTGCAGATCAGTACACAATACAGCATCACTAATGGAATTCAGTGCAATATCGGCACGCATTTTTTCTTGATACAACGCGGCATTGATGGCCACAGAAAGTGAGCTAGGCACCAAATGCAGCAATGGCATGACGGCCACTTTGCTTGGTTCAGTAAAGGATGTGTGATTGGCTGTAGTTGAGTTTTTCATCATAGTTAAAGTCTGTTTACACTGTCCTTAATAAATGCCTAGCCATCATCCGCTCACAAAACGCTGGCGTGTCGATGTACTCGGGTGTCAGTCACTATTCCACAGGACGTTGTGCGCTTATCTATGACACAACTCTTAAAAGTAAGCATTATTTGACCTAGGCCAGACTGGCGTCTGTACGATAATTAACATTTAACTAATTCTTTTTAAAGGCTAATTACATGATGGCCTTGTGCAATTATCAAGAGATGACAACAGACAACCTAGCAGACGTTTTGTATTAGCGCGCTACATCAGCGTATACGTATGGTGCATTGAAGTTTTGAACAAGCTGTCTGCGATAGGCGGACACGACCTAGCGGCAAGTGACCGTGTTGAGATGCGGGCAACTGTAGACGTCATGCAAGGCAATACACAAGCGAAAGGCTAAAAAGCAGACTCAGTTGCGAGGCGGTGTTACGCTTAACTGTGCTTGTACAGCATGCGTTTGACTAAAAGCGGTAAGCTTCTCTAAAAAATGGTGCACCACTTGATTGGCGGCTATGACGCCGCCATAGGCGTCTTCACTGCTGGCAGTGGCCACTTCGTCAAATTCACGCACCGCCACCACTTTGCGCGTGGCATTGTGAATCAGATAGACGCGCACCGTCAGTTGCACGGTGCTAGGCTGGCGGGTAAAGTCTTGCTGCAAGCGAATCATTTCAGTATCCAGCCTGTAATCCGCCACTACATGGGTGGGCGCCATGACCACGGCACTAAACGCAACGCTAGCTTGCATGGCCTGTAGGATTAAGGGTGCTAGCATCTGTGCGGGCGGCGCCACCCATTCACTTTGCGCATAATATTCCAGTTGATGCGCTAGTCGCGTATACATCATATGGCGCGACTGATAGCCTGAGGCGGCATGCGGCGTATGCACAATCAGCGTTGGCTGGGTAGCGTTGGCTGGCAAGGCTTGCGTCAAGGCAGGCTGGGAGTTTGGCAATGCCTGCAGTGTATAAGTAGTAGGCGGTGGCGGCGAAGCCGGCAGCAAAGAGGCACAACTGCTGGTCATGCCAATCACTAGCGCCAGCAAACACCCTCGCGCGGCCTCACTCAATAGCTTTGTATTCATCTGCTTCACGTTTGTCATTTTTGTTCTCCAGGCCCGGGCGCCACATGGTTGCGGCCACGAATTAAACTGGCCGGATCGCGCTCAGTTTGTTCAGTTAAATTGCGTAGTGAGGCGGCTAAGGCATTGAGCTCAACTAATAAGCGCTGCACCTCAGGCAAACTTTCGCTAGTAAAGCGGTTGACATCGCTGCCCACGCTATTCACGGTTTGATTCACTGTATTGACGGTGCGATTCGCGTTGTCCACAGCAATGGTAGCCTGTTTGCTGGTGGCCTCTATGGCGGCCGCCGTGCGCGCAATTTGCTGAATTAACGGTTCAATCTGGCGAGTCGCGCGATCGGTATTGTCAAAAGTGCGCGCCACACTTTTCAGCCCGGCATCTATGCTATCTTTACGCGCCGCTACTGTGCGGGCAATGGTGGCAATATCGGCCAACGTGCTTTGCAAGGCCAGTTGATTGTCTTTACTTAACATGGCGTCGATATTGCTGGTGGTGTGATCTAGTTTTTCCAACACGGTGGTGATGATGTTCTCTAAGCGCGTGCTCAGTGAAGGCTTGGTACTAATCACAGGATATGGCTCGCCGGCCTTTATTTTCAGTGGCAAAGCCTCCTTCGTGCTGCCACCCAATTCCACATAGGCAATGCCGGTGAGGCCTTGCGTTTTTAACACCGCAAACGTATCTTCTTTAATCGGCGTGCCGCGCTCAATCGCCAGTAACAAGCGCACGCGTCCCGGGTGGGTGCTGTCCAACTGTATGCTTTGCACTTTGCCGACATCTACTCCACTAAATTTGACCGGCGCATTTAAATTCAGCCCAGCCACCGACTCATCTTCAATCGCCAGATAAAGATCCGTTTTTTTCTGAAAGGGGCCATCTGAGGCTAGCCACAACAAGCCAGCAATCAAGGCTGTGCTCAGTAGCAAAACAAAGGCGCCAACTGCGGCATAGTTTACTTTGGTATCGATGATAGATTCTCGCTTACAGGGTTAATAGAGGTAGCCACCATCAGCTTGTCTGGTGTCTGCGCTGCTCTGCCGCGTGGCCCAGCAAAAAAGGTTTGAACAGCCGGATGGTCATGTTTGGCCAGTTCCGCCATGGTACCAATGGCTTGCACTTTACCATCAGCGAGCACCGCCACACGGTCTGCCACTTGCCATAATAAATCAAGATCGTGCGTGATGATGACGATGGTTAAGCCGTACAGGTCGCGCAACTTAAGCACCAGTTCATCTACACCAGCGGCACTGGTGGGGTCAAGGCCTGCCGTCGGTTCATCCAAAAACAGCAGTTCAGGATCCAAGGCAATCGCCCGCGCTAACGACGCGCGCTTCATCATACCGCCGCTGATTTCCGCAGGATACTTTGCGCTGGCCTCAGGCTTAAGCCCCACCATGGCGAGTTTAGACATAGCAATTTCATCAATCAATGCGTCTGGCAACTGGGTATGCTCATGCAGTGGCAAGGCTGTATTTTCTAATAACGTGAGCGAGTCAAATAACCCCCCGCGCTGAAACATCACACCCGTACGCTGACGCAAGGCAAAGGCCTCTGCTTGACTGATATGCTGCAAATCCATACCCAGTAATTTTATTTGCCCAGCATTTGGCGTGTGCAACATCATCATTTCGCGCAGCAAAGTAGATTTACCCGACCCACTGCCGCCTATCAATGCAAATATCTCGTTGCGCCTGACTGCTAAACTAATTTCTTTGTGGACCACTTGTGCGCCAAAACTGGTCGACACATTGTGCAGTTCAATCACCGCTTCTGCAGCTAACGCTGCAATTAAGCCCGCATCAGCTTGTGATGGCGTGGATTGTATTTCCTGATTGTGCATATCTAGCGCCATCCGCTTAAATCCCTAGCGTGCTAAAACCAATAGAGAATAGCGCGTCTGCCACCACCACCAGAAAAATAGACTGCACTACGCTGCTGGTGGTTTGCTGCCCTACACTTTGCGCACCACCTGTGGTCTTAAAGCCTTGATAACAACCTACGCTAGCAATAATTGCAGCAAATACTGGCGCTTTACCAAGACCCACCATTAAAGAAGTTGGGCTAACTGCTAATACAAAGCGGTCTAAAAACTCATGGTAGCTGACATCCAGCTGCGTATTGGCCATCAGCATGCCACCAAACACGCCTAGCACATCGGCAAACATAGTCAGCAAGGGTAGTGCAATCACTAACGCAATCAGTTTGGGTAGCACCAACATTTCTTGTGGCGAGATTCCTAAGGTACGCAGTGCATCCACCTCTTCATTCACCACCATGGTACCGATTTGTGCGGCAAAGGCAGAGCCAGAGCGGCCAGCGATGATGATGGCGGTAATCAACGGTGCGAATTCACGCAGCATAGATAAGCCTATCAAATCGACTATAAAAATATTGGCGCCATACTGGCGCAATTGATCGGCGCCTTGATACGCCACCACCACGCCCAGCAGAAACGACAGCAAGCCAACAATTAGCAATGCGTTTACCCCTGCACTTTGTATATTGCTAACTATTGCCCGCCAGCGAAAACGCGTCGGATGCAGCATGCATCCCAATAAGGCGACCGCTGTTTCACCGATAAATGCAAGAAACGCTAGTGCTTGCGAAAAAAGCGTGACGACGCTTTTTCCTAGCCGCTCTACCGCATTGAGTGCTGGCAGCGTGACCAACGGAGCTTGCTTGCGTTCTTCTTGAATTTGTTCACTGACCACTGCCAACAACTTGGCAAACTGCGCGGGCATATTATGTAACGTGACCACCACTTGCGCCTGCTGTAGCCGCGTTAAAAATTGGTTGAGCACCCAAGCACCAGTAGAATCTAAAGCATGCATTTGGGCAGCATCCACCGTCAATGTGGCTTGATTAGCCGCAGGTATGGCATCCAGCTCTTGAAGCACGGTATGCAGGCCAAGCGCTGTCCAATGACCAGACAAGTGTAACTGGCCTGCGGCGGGCTGGTCTATGGCAGCATAATGCGTGGTAGCGGTTGGCATGCGCTGTTTAAAAATACGCGATTCCTTTATTAAATTTGCCATAGTGGCATCAATGTCATCATTAACAACTGGATAAATGGTTAAATTGTTTTAATTATTTGTCCTTGCATGATAAGCCTTATTGCACCGTTATAACCGCCTATTATTATGCTGGTTAAATGCGTGAATGGTTGCAGGCATTATGATAAGCGACATGCGCTCTTATGCCGTACTTTAAGTTGTGCCGTGCGCTAAAACGAAAAAACAGCTACCGCCTTTAAGTGCGATAGCTGTGTAGTCTAACCAATAATGTGATTAAGCGTTTGCTGCTTTTACTGCTTTTCTTCTTTTAGCGCCTAAACCAAACAAACCTAAGGCTGAAGCCATTAACGGCAATGCTGCCGGCAGTGGCACGGCAGAAGGTGTGTTGATCAAGTACTGATCATTGCCTTGACCATCATTTTGACCCGTTACGCCCACTAATAGTGAACCAGAGTTAAGACTATCAATCACCGTATCAAAGGTATTGCCTGATGCTAGCGTTAAAGTATAAGTTAACAGTTCAGCCGTACCAGAGTTTATACCATTGATAAAGTTTTGACCGCCTTGATTAACAGACCGTGAAGCGGCTTCAATATCAAAGCCAGTTTGGGGTTGTGATTGATTGATTGCGCTAAAATTCACGCCGTCAGACTCTACGAAAGAACTTGCGCTAAACAATGTAGGGCCGCCAATGTAGACGCCAATAATTGCAGATGACAGCGTGTTGAGATTGCTAAATGAAAACGTCACTTGATCGGCGCCTGCACTTAATACTTCTAATTCAAACAAACTGCCAATGGTCAGACCTTGGTTATTTTGGTTTGCGTTAGTAGGGGCAAAACTATAGGTATTGGCTAAGACTGATGTCGAAGCAAAGATGAGAGGTAATACTAAAAGCTTCTTGCAGGTGTTAATAATCATGTTATGACTCCATTTAAAAAATATTGACTAAGATTTAAATGCAGTATGCACACGTAGTAAGTGTTTGAATGTGCGTTACACAACACAGTTAATAATGAGTTGATTTAGCGACATTGATTCATCGCTTTTTCTGCTTGGGTACAAGCATGTTTCTGGCCTTGCTTCAGGCTATTTTTAAACGACTCCCAGCTAATTCCTTGATTAGGTTGTGTTTTTCTTGTCTTGTCTGCCGCGCTATTGTTAGGTTTATGTTTTATTTTCTTGGGCGCTACAGTGGGCTGTAGCCGTGTTTTATTCATGCCAGCTTGGACAGTGGTTTGCGTCGCAAGGCTGTCTTGTTTATCCACTACCGTCCCGGCTAATGATGCTTCCGTCAAGCTTGGAGGCGACATGGGGGGCAAGCGTTCTGTAGTCCTTGGTGCAATCGGTTTAGCTTTGCTTAAAGGCGCAACGGATGGCTTAATGACTAATTGCAAGATTAAAAACGCTACAAGCACAATACACAGGCAGGCCAGTGCATAGTTGAACCGATGCGGGCTTTGGTTGACTTTGTTTTGACTACCGCTTGGCGCAAGCGGCTGATTTTCACTATACGACGCAGCTTCAGTCACATGTGACTGACTCAATGATGTTAAATACATTTGATAATCGTGGATATGCTGCTCGTGCTTTACGCCCAAGTCATCCACTTGTTGAGGTTTTGCTGGCTTTGCCGGTGCAACATGCTGCTCATACGAGGGGGAAATGACAATGGCATTGGTTTGTGCGGTTTCGGCCAACTGTTTCGCTGCCTGAATGCCGTTCACAATGTAATTAGGGTGTTGTTTAATTTCATTCACCAGCCCAAGCGGTTCAATATGAATCCCTATTTTGACCGACAATACGGTTGAATCTATTGGATTATTGGCTAAAGCTCGCTCACGCACCTCAGTCGCAATTACCATGGCGGATTCTTGCGTGCCGGTATAGGTGACGGTGGCGTGTTGATCTTTAACAACAATAATACGGTTGCTTTGTCCTATCGATTTGCATGCAATCGCAAATAGCGCGTTGATGTGCGTGCTCAGCGCAGTCTGCTGACTCACTTTTGCTTGAGCATTGTCCGCCGCAGCAAGCGAAAAATTACAGAAAATTGAAATGATATTCAAATGAGTGCCCAAAGGATTGCCCATAGCCCAGCCATGCTACACACTGCGCCTGATAGGTTTAAATGACAGCCACTTACACCGACACCAGTTGGCATGGTGGTGTGATGCGTGTATTCACCACATTGATATATTGTACAGCTGGTAACTGACGGCTAGATCAAGTATACGCTATAAAGATAGCTGGCCGTGCTCACCCATGCCGATGGGCTTGGCTGCTGCAATAGACGCCGCCATCGTCAACAGTTGTACTACTTTACTGTCTGGGCCATCCCAAAATTCAGCGCTATGCGGTACAAATTTAAGTAAAGTAAGATTCTTCGATTCCACCCCTTGTGGAAACCAAGGGCGTGCAAACATTGACCATAGCGTCTGCATACGTTGACGGTCAGCCACCAGTTCACCATGCCCGGCAATCGAGATGTAAGTATTTTCTGACTCGTTAGAAAAAGCCAAATTCATGACTTCCAGATTGCGCACACTTTCAGAGTCACTGTCGGCTAAAAACCAGATGGCGCCCTCTTCACACATTTCTTGTGGCGTCATCGGCCGGCTTGTCAATTTGCCCTCAGCTACCTGGTAGCTGGATAACATGGCATATTTCATGTCCTTGATGAGCTCGGCCAGTTTAGTCAATTCCTCAGTTTTTTGCGGTTTGATATTCATGTAGTGACCTTTAATGAGATTGGTGAGGGGTTACTTTTTATCACGTAGAAACGCTAACAAATCATTAGTAAAGCGTTGCTTTTCCGTGACCAGCAGACCATGGGGTGCACCCTCGTATTCAATGAGTTCTGCATGCGGAATACCAACAGCGGCAGCACGCGCCGATGCATCAATCGGCACTGTTTGGTCATCAGTGCCATGGATAATCAGCGTGGGCACCTTAAAGGCAGCTAAGTCTGGCCGAAAATCAGTGGTGGAAAACGCTTCTGCGCAGGCTAACGTTGATTTTAAATTGGCTGTCATGCCGACACTTCTAGACCACTCGAGTATTTCTTGACTAGCCGGGTGAGTGAATAGATTAACGCCATAAAAGGTTTTAAAGAACTCGGCAAAAAATGCGGCACGGTCAGTTTTCATGTTCACCGTCATTTCAGCAAATACATTCTGATCCGTACCATTCGGGTTGTCGGCTGTTTTCAGCATATATGGCACGATAGACGACACCAGCACTGCTTTGGCGACTGATTTTCCATGATGGCGTGACATATAGCGCGCCACCTCGCCACCGCCCATAGAAAACCCTACAATTGTGGCATCCGTTGCACCGGTTTGCTCAATCACCGCGGCTAAATCATCGGCTAAGGTATTGTAATCGTAGCCACCCCATGGATGAGATGAACGACCAAACCCTCGCCTATCATAAGCAATGCTGCGATACCCTGCCTCTGCAACGGCCATAGCATGGTCATCCCAACTATCAGAGGACAGTGGCCAGCCATGCAAAAAAATCACCGGCTTGCCCGTGCCCCAATCTTTATAAAATAACTTTGTGTTGTCTTGCGTGGTAATGTAAGTCATCGTCTTCATTCCAATCATTATTTAATGTCAAAATGATTTTGTATGAGTTACTCTGCCCCTTCCGTTCGCTAGTACACACTTAGTGATTTAGCCACAGCCGTAGGTGCTTAACACAGCCGTAGGTGATTAACAAAGTGCTGCTGTGCAGCAAACCTCCTTTGCTTAACTAGCGTTGATGTGGACTTCACCCGCTTTAGTAGACGTTTATTGACTTCCACTTTGTAACTTTTCAAACGCCATCGGACTCAGTTGATCAAGATGACTGTGACGACGTTTCCTATTGTAAAACACTTCGATATATTCAAATATCTCTGATTTG
>DASWSZ010000056.1:0-3733 GCA_036402395.1 Methylophilus sp. | reverse complement strand
AAGCCTGACTGAGCAAAGTTACTTCTTTTAAGAATTTCTGCACGGTACCATCGGCAATTTTTTCCAACATCGCTTCTGGTTTGCCGGCTTCTTTGGCTTTTTCAATGGCTACACGACGCTCAGCTTCAATCAGCTCAGGTGCAACACCACTGGCATCCAATGACTTTGGTTTAGCCGCTGCAATGTGCATGGCAATATCTTTACCCAAAGCTTCATCACCGCCCACCAAATCAACCATCACACCAATTTTGCTGCCGTGCACATAGCTCACCAATTTGCCTTGCGCTGCAGTGTGCGCAAAACGACGTGGGGTGATGTTCTCACCAATTTTACCCACCAATTGTGCACGTGTTTCTTCAACCGTAGCACCACGCATAGGCAGCGCAGCTACCGCTTCAATATTGGCTGGGCTGCTGGCATTGACCACTTCAGCCAATTCGGCCACAAACTTCAAGAAATCTTCATTTTTCGCACAGAAGTCTGTTTCTGAGTTGACTTCAATCAACGTACCGGTTTTGCCATCCGCGCTAATGCTAATACCTACCGTACCTTCAGCTGCAACACGGCCGGCTGCTTTACTTGCTTTGTTACCAAACCGTACACGCAAGATTTCTTCTGCACGTGTCATGTCGCCTTCAGCTTCTGTCAGCGCTTTTTTGCAGTCCATCATAGGCGCATCTGTACGCTCACGTAATTCTTTTACCATACCTGCGGTAATTTCAGCCATCTTAAACTCCTAACCTAATGTGTTTATTCAATATTTGATAATAGAAAAAGGGGCTATTCGCCCCTTTTTAGTTAGCCAGAATTACTCAGCGGCCACTTCGGCAACTTCTACAGTTTCTTCTTGCGCTGATTTTACAATTTCAGTAATCGCATTCTCACGGCCTTCAAGCACTGCATCAGCAATACCACGTGCATATAAACGTATAGCACGGCTTGAGTCATCGTTACCAGGAATAATATAAGTCACGCCTTCTGGTGAGTTATTGGTATCCACAATACCAATCACTGGAATACCTAATTTTTGCGCTTCTGTAATGGCGCCGCTTTCATGTCCGACGTCGATAATGAAAATCGCGTCTGGCAAACCACCCATTTCTTTAATACCGCCGATAGAACGCTCTAATTTTTCAATTTCGCGTTTGTAACCCAGCGCTTCTTTTTTACCAAACTTTTCTAGGCTGCCATCTAACATCATCGCTTCGTAATCATGCAAACGTTTGATAGATTGTTTCACGGTTTTAAAGTTAGTTAACATGCCGCCCAACCAACGATGATTGACATAAGCACAACCTGAACGAGCGGCCTCTTCTTTGACGATGTCACGCGCTTGACGTTTAGTACCTACAAATAGGATGCGACCTTTGTTTGCTGCCAATGTGCGCACATATTTAAGTGCATCTTCAAACATCGGCAATGTTTTTTCAAGGTTAACAATATGGATTTTGTTGCGATCGCCAAAAATGTACTCGGCCATTTTTGGGTTCCAGTAGCGAGTTTGATGACCAAAATGGACACCAGCCTCAAGCATTTGACGCATAGTAACTGACATACTTATCTCTTTTCTAAAGGGTTATGAATGCACACAATGCCAAAAACACTTTTAATTCAATGGCTTATTAGCCATTTAAACTCTAAGCACCCTAGATTGGATTGTGTGTAGATTTAAATTTACTTCTCTGCCGAAAAGCAGAGGCAAAATAATAACACTAAGCGATTGAATTGACTAGTGTTAGATTTTAAGAATCCGAGGAGAAATGCCTTTGAATATTAAGCATTAAATCATTAAAAGCATTAAGATAAATCTTATGGTGCGATGACTACTCGCGGCTAATCCCATCTTTTGGCGCACCGATGATTTCTATGGCGCGCCCAACATCTACACGCAACAATGCTGCAATATCGCGGTAATCATCTGGCAAGGCGGCGTCGTCCCAACCGTTGGCAGAGTGTCTGGCCAAATTCACCGCGCATTTCACATTTTTTACGCGCTGTTGTTCAGACGCGCGATCGTCCATCAGCTGGCTTAATAATGGCGGCAACTCAAAGGCAGCCACCATTTCTTTTTGTAAATCTTGCAGATGAAAGCCTAGCACTTGCTCCTGCGCCACACTGCTGCGTAAGGTGCGGTCAGCCTGTTGCAGCTTCAAGATGGTATTCATTTTATCGGTGGCAAAACACCACATCAGCATTTCTGATAGGCTATACAGCAGTGCCGCAATGCGTACATCATCGGCATGTAAATCCATTAAGCGTGCTGCCCACTCTGTGGCGTAATGCGCAGCGCGGTGTGAGCGGCGAATGAGCTTAAGTAATTGAGTGAGTGCTGTCAGGTTTTGCTGCATGGTGTCTTCCACCAACGGGCTAGGAGGAATATGCTGAAAAAATGTAGTGGTGCCTAACATCAAAATGGCTTGTTCCACTTGCACTAAATCTTGCAACTGACTGCTGCTTTTGTGTTTTTGCATGTAAGTCAACACTTTAAATACCATCATCGGGTCGTTTAATACCACCAACGCGATGTCTCTAGGACTAGTATTGTCTTCGTCATCATTCAAACGCTTGATTTCACGCGCGGTTTGTTTGAGTACAGGAATATCCGCCACTTTAAAAAAAGCGACCCACGTTGCAATATCACGACGCTCTAAGACCTGTGCTAACTCTAACATGACCAACCTCCTGTACCGACATACAGCATACAAGTATTGCATGGCCCTATATAAGTAGAATAGCCTGACTATTTCGCCGCAGTTCATCGCTTTAACATGCGCGATCTCTTCATGCTACGGGCAAATAAGCATTACGCTTTTAACCGCCACGCAAGCCATCTTTTCATTGCTTATGCTACACTAGCTGCCATTTATTGCTGACTCATTTTCAACATGGCCATTACCATTAATAATGCAGAAGATATTGCCAAGATGCGCATTGCAGGCAGATTAGCCTCTGAAGTGCTGGATTACATTACGCCATTTGTGGTGCATGGTGTCACCACAGAAAAACTGGATGCACTTTGCCATGATTATATTGTGAATGTGCAGCAAGCCATCCCCGCCCCTTTAAACTACGCACCGGATGGTCATACACCCTACCCTAAATCGATATGCACTTCGGTCAATCACCAGATTTGCCACGGTGTTCCTAGCGATAAAGTGTTAAAGAATGGCGATATCGTCAACATTGACATCACCGTGATTAAAGACGGCTACCATGGTGACACCAGCCGTATGTTTCATGTCGGCGAAACTTCAATTCAGGCTAAACGACTATGTGATATCACTTATCAAGCCATGTGGCTGGGCATCAAGCAAGTTAAGCCAGATGCTACATTGGGCGATATTGGCCACGCTATTCAAACCTTTGCCGAGAACAATGGCTACAGCATTGTGCGCGAATTTTGCGGCCATGGTATTAGCAAAAGATTTCATGAAGAACCGCAAGTGCTGCATTACGGCAAACCGGGCATGGGCCTTAAATTGCGCGCTGGCATGATTTTTACCATAGAACCGATGATTAATGCCGGCAAACGCGACATCAAACAAATGCCAGATGGTTGGACCATCGTCACCAAAGACCGCAGCCTGTCTGCCCAGTGGGAGCATACCGTGTTGGTCACCGACACTGGCTACGAAGTACTCACATTGTCTAGCGGCTCACCGGCAACGCCGTAGCTACCGTCATCATGTCGGATATTAGGTTAGCGATTCAAACATGGCGTACATCGCTTAAA
>DASWSZ010000055.1:0-8415 GCA_036402395.1 Methylophilus sp. | reverse complement strand
GCCCCGTGCCACCAATAATGCCTAACATAATGCCCTTTTCTCGATTATTTTGACTATTGTAGCTTACCTAACTAATTGTCAGCTAGGCATCAGCCGAATCATTAATTTATGGCATACTTAAGCCCAATGAAATCTGCAACTTCTGACCCAAATACTACGCAAGCCGCCGCCAGCTTGGCCCATGCGCACACGCATTATGAGAACTTTCCAGTCGCCTCAATACTGCTACCAAAAAAGTTACGCAGTGCAGTGGCGATGATCTACAGTTTTGCGCGTCAAGCCGATGACTTTGCTGATGAAGGTGACGACACAGTTGAAATGCGTTTGGCTAAGCTGCAAACGTTTAGGGATGAGCTAGACTTAATCCAAGCCTATATTCAGGCCAGCACGCCTTTTTTTCGGGCGCTCAATCAAACCATACAAACCCATCGTCTGCCGATGCAACCTTTTTATGATTTGCTGGACGCATTTAGCCAAGATGTGGTGAAAACACGTTACGCCAATTTTGCAGAGGTACTGGATTACTGCCAACGTTCTGCCAATCCAGTCGGCACGCTGCTGTTACACTTGTATGGTCAGGCTACGCCACAAAACTTGCACTATTCCAATCATATTTGCAGTGCCTTGCAGCTGATTAATTTTTACCAAGACATCGCAATTGATTTTGCTAAAAATGATGGCAAACGCCGCATTTACTTATGCCAAGACGAAATGGTTCAAGCGGGCATCAGTGAAGACGATATTGCCAGCCAAAACATCAATGAGCACTGGCAAGGCTTTATGCAGTTTAATATTAGCCGCGCCGCGCAGATGTTAGCCGCTGGCAAACCACTAGGTCGCATTTTGACTGGTCGCATTGGTTTTGAAATGCGCATGATTATTGCGGGTGGCGAGCAAATCATTCACAAGCTAACTCATTGCAAAGGCGATATTTTTCATCATCGGCCGCAATTAAACGCGGTTGACTGGGTTATCATCTTGCTAAAAGCGCTATTTAAACAATGACCCCCCTACAATACTGCCAACAAAAAACCGCTGAAAGCGGCTCCAGCTTTACTTTAAGTTTCTTCTTTTTGCCAAAAGCTAAGAAAGAAGCCATGACTGCACTTTACGCATTTTGCCGTGAAGTGGACGACGTGGTGGACGAATGCACCGATTACAACGTGGCGCAAACCAAACTCAATTGGTGGAAAACTGAGATTGAAAACTTATACCTGCATACGCCGCAACACCCCGTCACTAAAGCCTTGCAGCCATTTTTGCAGCCCTTCAATCTAGCCAAAGAGCATTTTTTAGAAATCATCGACGGCATGGAGATGGATTTAAAATTCAATCGTTACGAGGATTTTAAGCAACTGCAATTGTATTGTTACCGCGTCGCTAGTGTCGTCGGCTTACTCTCTGCGCAAATTTTTGGTTTTAGCAATCGAAAAACCTTAAAGTACGCACATGATTTAGGCATGGCGTTTCAACTCACCAATATTATCCGTGATGTCGGTGAAGACGCGCGGCGTGGGCGCATCTATTTACCATTGGATGAAATGCGCAAAGGCGGTGTGACGGAAGATGATATTTTGCAAGGTAAAGAATCGGATGCATTTAAGGTATTGATGGACTACCAGATTGAACGCGCCGAAAAGTTCTATGACAAAGCCCTGTCTGAATTGCCAACTGAGGACAACAAGTCGCAATTGCCCGGCCTGATGATGGCGGCTATTTACCGCACCCTGCTGCGCGAAATTAAGCCTGAGGCCGAGAAGGTGCTGAATAGCAAAATTGCTATTCCTCCGTTTAGAAAACTACTGTTAGCGCTGCGCACTTATTTTAAGTATGGCTAACCTTACAGTCTATGAGTAAAGCCAAAGTCGCCATCATAGGCGCAGGTGTTGCAGGCTTAGCAGCGGCCACCACTTTAGCGCAACAGCAAGTAGAGGTGCACGTATTTGAAGCCAGTGCGCACTTGGGTGGTCGTGCCAGAGGCGTGGCTTATAAAGGCATGATGTTGGATAACGGCCAACATATCTTGTTAGGGGCGTATCGCGAAACGCTACGTTTGCTTAAGTTAGCAGGGGTTAAAGAAGCAGACGTTTTACTGCGCTTACCATTGGCGCTTACCGTGTTAAATCAATCAGCGGTATTTTCACTAAAAGCGCACCCGCACCTACCCGCCCCTTTGCATATTGTCTGGGGCATACTCACGGCTTCAGGCTTAAGCCTGAATGATAAATTACGCGCCATTTTTTTTATGGGCTGGCTTAAACTTAAGCAATTTAAATTACAACAAGATGAATCATTGCAAGCTTTGCTACAACGCAAACAACAAAGTGCGATGCTCATTCAATGCTTGTGGGAGCCACTGTGTTTGGCCGCACTTAATACGTCAATAGCCATCGCCAGCGCGCAGGTATTTTTAAATGTATTGCGCGATAGCTTTGATCAACAAAAACACGATGCAGATTTGCTGCTACCCAAAACTGATTTAAGCAGCTTAATTGCTCAACCATTGGCGAGTTTTCTGCATCAGCATAGCGGCACGTTGCATACCAGCATGCCAGTCAGCAATATTCAGCAAGGTGAAACCGGCTTTACGTTAATATGTGGCGAACAAACATTGCAGTTTAGCCATGTGATTATTGCTTGCGGCCCGCATCAGTTGGCGAGTTTGACAGCATCACTGCCAAAGCTAGGTAAGGTATTAAATCACTTTGACTATCAACCGATTACCACGGTGTATTTACAATATGCCGAGCACCTAAGTCTACCGCAGCCTATGTTAGGCATGGCTAACACTAGCAGTCAGTGGCTGTTTGATCGAGGTCAAATGTGTGGTCAAGCCGGGCTTATTGCGGTGGTCATCAGTGCGCATGCGCCATTACAGCTTACGCAAACCGCTTTGGCAGAACTAGTGGCTAGTGAAATTGCGCTGCAGTTTCCGCAGTTTGGCGCACCACTCTGGCATAAAGTGATTACCGAAAAGCGCGCGACATTTAGTTGCGAGGTAGCGTTAAACCGACCTAGCTATTTAACTGCTTATGATGGGCTATTACTGGCGGGTGATTATATTGCCGGTGACTATCCTGCCACGATAGAAGGTGCGGTAAGAAGCGGAATTACTTGTGCTGAGCATATTCTGCAGCATGCGTTAAACAATTAGTTGGGACACAAATGTTTACTGGCATAGTTTGCTAGCTAGTGAGGATTGCTAGGCTTTATGGAATGGTTAACGCTGAACAAAAAAGCATTAAGTTTACTTAGCCATTCCGCAATATATTTAAACCTTGCTCAAGTCTATCAATGGCAATCACTTCCATACCTTCTATTTTGCCTTTTGGTGCATTGGCTTTGGGCACAATGGCTTTGGTAAAGCCTAATTTAGCAGCTTCTTTTAAACGTACCTGACCACCTGTGACTGGTCGCACTTCACCAGCTAGGCCAACTTCACCAAATACAATCAGTTTACTGTCTAATGGCTTGTTTTTTAAAGAAGAAACTATGGAGAGTATTACCGCCAAATCTACCGCTGGCTCACTAATTTTGACGCCACCGACTGCATTAATAAACACATCTTGGTCAAAACAAGCCACACCTGCATGCCGATGCAACACCGCCAACAACATGGCCAAACGGTTTTGTTCCAAACCCACACATAAGCGTTTGGGGTTAGGCGCGTGGCTCTCGTCCACCAATGCCTGAATCTCAATCAAAAGTGGCCGTGTGCCTTCCATGGTGACGGTAATGCAACTGCCCGCCACTTGGCCCTCGTGGTGTGATAAAAACAAGGCAGATGGATTTGCCACTTCGCGCAAGCCTTTTTCCGTCATGGCAAATACGCCTAATTCATTGACCGCGCCAAATCGGTTTTTAAAGGCACGAATTAATCTAAATGAAGAATTTTGGTCGCCTTCAAAGTACAGCACAGTATCGACGATATGTTCCAACACACGCGGGCCAGCCAACGCACCCTCTTTGGTGACATGGCCAACTAAAATCACTGTGATACCCAACTGTTTAGCCAAGCGCGTGAGCTGCGCTGAGCATTCACGTACTTGCGCCACTGAGCCTGGGGCAGACTGTAAAGCTTCTGAATAGACGGTTTGGATAGAATCAATCACAGCGATATTGGGCTTGTGCGATTGTAAAGTAGCGAGAATTTTTTCTAAGTTAATTTCCGCCAACAAATCGACTTCGCTGGCGTCCAACCCCAAGCGTTTAGCACGCATGGCAATTTGCTGTGGTGACTCTTCACCACTGACATAAATGGCCTGCCGTACTTTGCCTAAATGGCATAACACTTGTAGCAGCAAAGTAGATTTACCAATGCCGGGGTCACCACCAATTAAAATGACGCCGCCTTCTACCAAGCCGCCGCCCAATACGCGGTCAAACTCGCTAATGCCGGTAGGCTGACGGGCAATATCGGCGGCTTGTACCGCTGACAATTTTTGCAATTGACCAGTAGTGGCTAAGCCCTCGAATTTATTGGCATAGCGGTTAGTTGTACTCGTACTTTCTGCGACGCCTTCTACCAAGGTGTTCCACGCCATACAACTTGGGCACTGCCCTTGCCATTTGGGCTCACTTGCGCCGCATTCGGTACAACTATAGATCGTTTTTACTTTGGCCATCAATCCACCACTCGCAGCATGACGCGTGGCGCCACGGCACACAATAATTCATAACCAATCGTGCCGCAGGCCTCTGCCACTGCATCCACCGGCACTTGTGCGCCCCATAACTCCACCGCTGCGCCAATATTGGCTTCAGGAATCTCAGTCAAATCACAATACAACATATCCATCGATACACGTCCCAATGTCTGCGTTAACCTTCCAGCCACCGCAATCGGCGTTCTATTCGGAGCATGCCTTGGATAGCCATCCGCATAACCACACGCGACGATGCCCACGCGCGTTGGCTTAGTCGCAGTAAAACGGTTGCCATAGCCTACACTTTCACCCACGGCGATGGTTTGTACCGCAATAATTTGGCTGGTCAATTGCATGGCAGGTTTCAAGCCAAAACCAGCTGCGGCGCTACCGCCGACAGGTGACGCGCCATACAACATAATGCCCGGGCGCACCCAATCAGCATGTAATTGTGGGTGGCGCAAAATTGCAGCAGAATTTGCCAATGATTTAGGCGCAACCAAACCCTGTGTGGCTAGCTCAAATGTGTTCAATGGGGCTTCAACGCCAGGCGCCTCATCGGCAGTGGCAAAATGCGTCATTAAAGTAATGCTGGCGACGTGCTGGCATTGCTTAAGCCGAGCATACGCTGCCCCGTAGGCTTCTGGTTTAAAGCCCAAACGGTTCATGCCAGAATTCATCTTTAAGTGCACATGGATAGGCGTCAGCCAATTGGTCTGTTCCAGCATGTTCAGCTGCTCTGGGCAATGTACCACCACATCCACGTTAAAAGAGGCCGCGATATTCAACTCAGCCAGCTCAAACACGCCTTCCAGCAACAAAATCGTTTGCGTATAACCGGCCTCACGTAAAGCTATCGCTTCGTTTAAACCCAGTACCGCAAAACCATCGGCAGCGCTTAAGCCCTGCGCCACATTTAATAAGCCATGACCATAGCCATTGGCTTTTACCACCGCCATGGCTTTAGACAATGGCGCATGCTGTTTAACTACACTTAAGTTATGGGCTAAGGCTTGCTGCGAAACGGTGGCTAAGATAGGACGCATGCTTATCGCTTCCAAATGCTGACCAAATCACAAAGGTTTGGCTTGAGTTCAAGGCGCACAGCGCGCAGAAAACGGAGTGTACACACAGTACATGAGTATGTTGAGCACTGCGCAACGCAGAAATAAGGCCAAAACTGCTGTGAGTTGGGTTGCATTTTTAATATTCATCCGCCATATGACCCGAATTAGCAAAGTTCTCAAACCTAGTATTGGCACCGATAAAGGTCAAACGCACGCGGCCAATTGGGCCGTTACGTTGTTTACCAATAATGATTTCGGCCGTGCCTTTGTCTGGGCTGTCTGGGTTATACACTTCGTCGCGGTAAATAAACAAAATTAAGTCGGCATCTTGCTCAATGGCGCCAGATTCGCGCAAATCCGACATCACGGGGCGCTTGTCAGGCCGCTGTTCCACACTTCGGTTAAGCTGTGAAAGCGCAATCACTGGCACATCCAACTCTTTGGCCAAGGCTTTCAGTGAACGTGAAATCTCAGAAATTTCTGTGGCGCGGTTTTCGCCTTGCTTGCCAGCGGGCGCGGACATCAACTGCAAGTAGTCGATCACAATCAAGCCTAACTTGCCGGTTTGCCTGTGTAATCGTCGGGCACGGGCGCGGACATCAAAGCTGCTTAAGCCAGCACCTTCATCAATAAAGATAGGCGCTTCGTTTAATTTACCTAAAGCCGTGGTCAGTTTTTCCCAGTCTTCGTCTTCCAAGCGGCCAGTACGCATGCGGTGCTGATCTAAACGGCCGACCGAACCTATCATACGCATCGCCAGCTGTGTTGAGGCCATCTCCATCGAGAACACCGCCACCGGCAAGCCAGTATCCAGCGCTACATTTTCTGCAATATTGAGCGAGAATGCCGTTTTACCCATAGAAGGCCGGCCGGCCACAATCACCAAATCACCAGGCTGTAAGCCAGAAGTCATGGAATCTAAGTCAGAAAAGCCAGTAGGAATACCCGTCACGTCACTTTGATTGTCACGCGAAAACAGCATATCAATACGTTCAGCCACTTGTGGTAGCAACTCTTTAATATCCTGAAAGCCTTCAGATTTACGATTGCCACCCTCGGCAATTTGGAAAATTTTGGCTTCTGCTTCATCCAACAATTGCTGTGCATCGCGCCCATTTGGGTTGTAAGCACTACCGGCAATATCAGAACCCACAGCCACTAATTTACGCATCACCGCCCGCTCGCGAACAATTTCGGCATAACGGCGAATATTGGCAGCAGTCGGCGTGTTTTGTGCCAGCGAACCCAAATAAGCAATGCCGCCAACGCCAGACAATTCGGCTTTGTTTTCGAGAGATTCAGCCACCGTCACAATATCGGCCGGGCGGTTGCGCTCAATCAGCTTAGCAATATGCTGGAAGATGGTTTTGTGATCATGCTGATAAAAGTCATCGGCACTAAGCAAATCGGCAATCTTATCCAGCGCTTCATTTTCAAGCAGTAAACCGCCAATGACGGACTGTTCTGCTTCAATCGAATGTGGGGGAAGTTTTAAGGAATCTAGTTGTTCATCAGCCATAGGCCAGATTATACCCAATAAAAAAGGCTACCGAAGTAGCCTGATTTATTTATTGCCTGATTAATTAAGCGATTAAGCTTCAGCAACCACCGTCACAGTAATGTCAACCACTACATCATGATGTAAGGCAACACTGATTGGGTATTCACCAATGGCTTTTAATGGACCAGTAGGCATACGTACTTCTGATTTGGCTACTTCATGACCCGCTGTTTTTAAACCTTCAGCGATGTCATGATTGGTGACAGAACCAAATAAACGACCATCCACACCGGCTTTTTGTGCCACAGTCAGCGCAAAACCTGCTAATTTTTCGCCGCGTGCTTGTGCCACTGTCAAGATGTCAGCTTGTTGCTTCTCTAATTCAGCACGACGCGCCGCAAATTCAGCTTTGTTTGATTCTGTGGCGCGTTTTGCTTTACCTTGTGGAATCAAAAAGTTACGGCCAAAGCCATCTTTTACTTTAACGATATCACCCAACACACCTAGGTTGGCTACTTTTTCTAATAAGATTACTTGCATAATTTTCTCCTTGAGCCCGAATTAACCTGGGTGCTTGTCTGTGTAAGGCATTAACGCTAAGAAACGTGCGCGTTTAACGGCGGTGGTTAATTGACGTTGATACTTAGCTTTAGTACCAGTCATACGTGCTGGGATAATTTTTGCATTTTCTGAAACGAAATCTTTCAGCAAATCTACATCTTTGTAATCAACTTCTTTGATGCCTTCTGCAGAAAAACGGCAGTAACGGCGGCGTTTGTACATATCTCTTGCCATGGTGTAACTCCTAAACTTTAAAGTTAGATATAAAACTCAATTTATATCAGTGCTATCTTTTGTATATGCATTACCAGTTGTGTACTTTTTGCGCTACGTTTGGCCAAAAAGCCTGCGGCTTTAATGGCGCTATTGAGTGGAATCTGCGTTTTGGCCAACTCTCCTAAGAGCACGGCTTGTACTTCACATTCTACTTTTCGCTTCAACCCTGCTTCAGTATTTTCTGACACATGGTGAATGACAAAACTTAACAACGGTAACCCTGCTGGTGTGTAGCGTAACGCATCTATTGCAGTTACTGTCCCACTTAACACCAGTTTATTCACCTCTATTACGCTGCTGCAACCTCAGCTGCTGCTGGCGCTGCTGGTGTCTCAGCTAATACTGATTTAGATTTCTCTTCTTT
>DASWSZ010000054.1:0-8047 GCA_036402395.1 Methylophilus sp. | reverse complement strand
CGCCAGATTTCTGCTCGCAAGCTTTTTTTGATGACTGCGAAGAAATCCTCAAATATGAAGGCGTGTTTGCCATTAATTTGTGGGGCAGCGACAAAAATTTTGATGTGTATTTGCAGCGCATCGAGCAAAGCTTTCAACAACAAGTGTTGATGATGCCGACTGGCAAGCCTGGCAATATTGTGGTGTTTGGTTTAAAGCAAGATAAGCCGATTAAATTAGCTCACTTGCGTGAGCGCGCACTCGCGTTAAGCAGCCAATTCAACATCGATTTTAACGACTTGGTCGAAAGACTTTGCGCGCATAATCCGCATAACAAATTACAGTTTAATCTGGGTCGCCCAGATGCATGACCTGACTAAGGAACTCGCATGAATCAATATTTTGCCACCTGCCCGCGTGGCTTAGAAGCGTTGCTGGCCAACGAGCTGAAAACCAGTGGCGCCCGCGATATTAAGCCTACCGATGGCGGCGTGGCCTTTATGGGCGAGCTGAGTGTGTGTTATCACGCCAATTTGTATTCCCGCATTGCCACACGCATTTTGGTGCAAGTGGGGCGCGGCCAATATGTAACGGAAGATGATTTGTACGAAGCGGCGTATAAGCTTAATTGGCCGAACTGGTTTGATGTAAAGCACGATTTTATGGTGAAAGTGACAGGCGTTAAATGCCCACTTAAAAGCCTAGAATTTGCCACGTTGCGCATTAAAGACGCCATTTGCGACAAGTTTAGGCAAGTGGTGAATTCCCGTCCGTATATCGATACCAAAACACCAGCGGTGCGCGTACATGCTTATTTAACGGTGGATAGTTATCAATATTATGTCGATACCTCAGGCAATGCGCTGTACCAGCGCGGTAACCGCAAAGCCAGTATAGAAGCGCCGTTGCGCGAAAATTTAGCTGCTGGCATTTTGCAACTGACAGGCTGGAAACCAGGCCAAGCATTACTCGACCCGATGTGCGGCAGCGGTACGTTTTTGCTAGAAGCCGCCATGATGGCGCTGAATATTGCGCCCGGTTTACACCGTGACTTTGGCTTTGAAAAGCTGAAAAACTTTGAATCGGACACTTGGAAAAAAATTAAAAACGCGGCAGTTAAAGCAGCCAAGCCCGCCAGTTTTCAAAAGTTGTATGGCAGTGATATGGATTTACGCGCAGTGCGCGTTGCCAAGCAAAACTTAGAGCAAGCGGGTTTACTAGAAGCAGTGCAACTCAGCCATGTAGAATTTACTGCGCTGGTACCGCCTTTAGATGAAGGCATATTAGTTGCAAATCCACCGTATGGTGTGCGTATAGGCGAGGACGAAGAGCTGGCTGCGCTGTACCCAAAAATGGGCGAGACGCTTAAACGCAAATTTTCTGGTTGGAATGCCTACTTTTTAACCAATGATTTACGCATGCCTAAACTGATGCGTTTAGCGCCAAGCAAAAAAACGCCGCTGTATAACGGTCCGCTGGAATGCCGCTTATTTGAAATTAAAATGGTGGCGGGTTCTAACCGTAAAGACAAAGCAGACGCTTAAGGTTTTTTCAAAAACACGTTTTGGAAAAGGACACTATGGCTGACTCATTAGATGGATTAAGAGCAACGGTGAACGCATTTGTCGAGGCGCGCGATTGGGCGCAGTTTCACTCGCCTAAAAATCTCGCGATGGCGATGATTGTAGAGGCCGCCGAAGTGGTGGAACATTTTCAGTGGATGACCGAAGCCGATAGTCGCGCGCTCGATGCCGAACAAAAAGTGCAAGTAGGGCAGGAATTAGCGGATACCTTTGTCTATTTGCTGCGCATTGCCGAAGTCTGCGGCATTGATTTAATACAGGCCACACAAGCCAAAATTGAGCTAAACGCCAAAAAATATCCGGTAGAAAAAGCCAAAGGCAGCAATGCCAAATATACGGCGTATGAGTAACATTTATGCTCGTTTATTTTATTGAATTGTGAAAACCAAGTTTGCCCACCGCGTTTTAAGTGTTGGTTTGTGTGCAATTAAGTCGTTTGCGCACCCGACGCGGGCTACTGAGGTTAATGATTGTTACGTAAGGCGCGCTGCATGCGCAGTGCGCCTTACGAGCTAGCAGGAGTGAGGATTCAGTCGCGTTATGATGAACAAATTTAGAATAGCTTTTATAGCACTGCTTACCACAATTGGACTGAGCGCTTGTCATTCATATGAAACCTACAACAGATTGCAAAATTTTTATTTATCTACCTCTAAGTCAAAAACTAAAACCGTGAAAGCAACGGAGGTTCTAGGCAATGATTGGGAGAGAGTCTGCTTAGTTACCAGAGATTTAGATATTAAGACAATTGAAAGTGGAATAAATCGTCCATTCAGTTTTACTGAATATATCAATTGGTTTTATATTTCCCAGATAGCTGATTTTTCAGAATCATTGGTGTTGCTTTATGAAAAAAACGGTGTGTTTTTTCGTATGGAGCCACCGCTAAGTATGTACATAGATACCTACCCATTCTCAAAAAGAATTTTATTAACTAGGCCAATTTGTTTTGATGCGGAAACTCTTTATATAAGGCGTAGCGAAAATAATTACAAATTTGAATTTTATGTAAATAAAATTGATTAACTAATAACGAGCGTAGGGGTGCAAATAATTTAATAGCAGACCCTAAAATTAAAAAAGCCCAGCAATTGCTGGGCTTTTTATTATGCTTAACTCTACAAGGCTAACTTACAAAACCGCTAACGCTGCATCGTAGTTAGGCTCATCGGCAATTTCACTGACTAATTGGCTGTGCAACACTTTGTTGTTTTCATCTAATACTACGACAGCACGTGCTGTTAAGCCAGCCAAGCTGCTGTCTGTAATATATACACCATAATCTGTGGCAAATTTAGCGGTATCACGGAAGGTAGAGAGCATGACTGCGTTTTCGATGCCTTCAGCGCCGCAAAAACGGCTTTGCGCAAACGGTAAATCGGCAGAAATACACAGCACTACGGTGTTATTCATGCTGCTGGCCTTTTGGTTAAAGGTGCGCACAGAAGTGGCGCAGGTTGGCGTATCAATGCTAGGGAATATGTTCAGTACTTTGCGTTTGCCGGCGTAGGCATCTAGTGTTTGCAACACGCGTTTTGCATCTGCCAAAGCAAAATTGGGTGCAGTTTGACCCACTTGTGGGAAATTGCCGCCTACGTTTACTGGGCTGCCTTTAAGGGTGACTGTGGCCATTGTATTCTCCTAATTGAAAGAGGCTCACTCTAGCGCTTAACGCCTTAGCAATCAACCCTAAATTGTATGTGGATTTAGCTATCTAACTGTTTTAAGGCGGCCAGTGCAGCTTTGTAGTTGGGCTCTTGGGTGATTTCTGGTACTAATTCGATATGCCTCACGACGTTGTTTTCATCGGCGACGATGACAGTGCGTGCGGCTAAGCCTGCTAATTTGCTGGTGACAATCAGCACACCGTAATTTTTAAACATATCGCGGCCACGCAGGCTGGATAAATTGACTACGTTATCTAGCCCTTCTGCCGCGCAAAAGCGTGCTTGCGCAAAAGGTAAATCAGCAGAAATGTTAATTACCACGGTGTTTTTGAGTTTGCTGGCGTGTTTGTTAAAGGTGCGCACTGAGGTGGCGCACACTGGCGTATCAATACTGGGGAATATATTCAACACTTTGCGCTTGCCGGCAAAGTCGTCTAAGGTGACATCTTGCAGGGTTTTATCCACCAAAATAAATTCAGGAATATGCTCACCTACTTTAGGTAAGCGGTTTTCCAATAACACAGGATCGCCGTTGAGGGTGACAGCACTGCTCATTTTATTCCTTATTATCCCAGCAATATAAAATATTAGTTTACTCTTATTTGGCGCGCATGGTTTATTAGGGCGTGCGCGTAGAAGCGATTATAGGCCAGTGTTAAGCCAGTAGATTTTCGCTTAAATAGCCTATGGTCATGGTTTGGTTGTGCAGCACACTGTCTTTGGTATTGGGGCGCGGCGCTAACTCGCCGTACGAATAGAAGCCAGTGATGTTGGTTTTAGAGCCAAGAATTTGTTGCACTTGCTTGACTTCATCGGCCACCAGTTCTGCCATGACGCCTTTGCGGCCCACACAGCTTACACATAAAGCCAAGCCTGTTTGGTTGGTTTTGTTATGGTCTAAGCCTTCCATGACTAAATCGGCGGCAGCGCCCGCGCCTTCTACCAAGCGGTCATGGTTGGTTTGGCACAAGCGCACGGTTTCGCCTTCTTCCACATTGCCGGCAAAGGTCAGGCTATTTTCGTCGGAATTGACTGCCAATAATGTGCGGATTTTTTCGACGTCGCGCTTACCTTCTTCAATTATGGCCAATGGAAACTTTAAGCCAGTACCTGGTAAGCCTTTAGAAAACGCTTCACCTATGTACATGCGATACAGCGGTAAGGCAGGCTTGCCGTCCATTTCATACACTACGTTTTTTTCTGATCGGGTGATTTTTCTGGGTGGGCCGTAAGGCTTCCAGCCACCTAGCGCACCGCTAGATACGATGAGTGCATTGCCATACAAGCCTACGGCGATAATCATGCCGTCAGAAATGCTTTCATTAAACAATTGTAGCGTTTTAACAAATGCACCGCCATCGCCAGCCAGGCCACCAATAATAGGGATTTCACCCAACACGCTTTGGAAGCCTTTCAGTAGTTCTGAGCCATTCACATTCAGCCCGTCTGAAATGACAAGCAAGGCTTTTAAGCTATCGGCATGCAATTGTTTACCTAGCATGGCTGCTGCCTCAAACGAGTTTTGCATGCTGGTCATTTTGGTTTGTACCACACGCTGCAAGACTTTTTCCCACATGATAGCGGTGATTTGTATGCTGTCATCAAACACGCCGTTGGCGTTGATTTCACCAGAAGTGGTGCAGCCGACAATTTGTGCGGTGGGGTAGCGGTTTTTGAGAAAAGACTGCAATTTGCCTTCAGAAAAACGCTTGACGGATGAAAATACCAGCACCAAATTTGCAGTGGGTAACGGTGACCCGCTTGGTAGATCTTTTAATGCGCCTTTGGCGTCAATAGATTCTTGTCTGATTAACATGGATTGCAGCCCCTAAATTTAAAGTTAACTTGTGAATATGTGAATTTAGCTATTTTTAGTATTAGATGTTAAAGTGTTTTATCACATATGTAAGCTAAGTGTTGCATTTTATTTTGGATAATGTAATATTTTTCCACAAATGTAAAGATTTGTAACAATAAAACATAAGTAGCTAAATAAGAGCAAAAAAAATAGCAGGGCAAACAAGGGTTGGTCAGTGCGCAACTATAGAGTAGGGAGTCAGTAATTGTCCAGCGTAGACTTAGCAGGCATCAAAGTAATGGTCATAGACGATAGTAATACTATCCGTCGTAGTGCTGAGATATTCCTTAAGAATGCCGGCTGTGAAGTGATTTTGGCGGAAGATGGCTTTGATGCGCTATCTAAAATCGCCGATCAACACCCTCACATTATCTTTATCGACATCATGATGCCCAGGTTAGATGGCTATCAAACCTGCAGTCTGATTAAGCGCAATGATAGATTCAATACCACCCCGGTGATTATGCTGTCGAGTAAAGACGGCTTGTTTGATCGCGCCAGGGGCAGAATGGCGGGCTCGGATGAATATCTGACTAAACCTTTTACCCAAGAAACGCTGGTGGCTGCAGTGACCCAATATGTCAAAAAAATAACGGTGTAATGCACATCAACTTTCAGCTTATCAATCAAAGGTCATAATTAAGGGTCATCACAATGGCGATACATAAAATACTGGTGGTAGATGATTCAGCAACGGATAGGTTTTACCTGACGGAAATGCTGGAAACCCATGGCTACAATGTGGCCGCTTTAGAAAGCGGTGAAGCGTGTATTGAAAAAGCAGCAGACATGGCACCCGATTTGATTGTCATGGACATTATCATGACCGGTATTACTGGTTTTCAAGCAGCCCGTACCCTCACCAAAGACCCCGCCACCACTAATATCCCGATTATCCTGACCTCAGGCAAGCTACAAGTGACGGATTTGGCTTGGGCGGAAAAAATGGGCGCGAAAGGTTGCTTGCAAAAGCCAATCGATTTCAAAGCGCTAACCGCGATAATCGATAAGCTTGGCTAAGGTCTATGGCAGCTAACAATTCACTTAAAGACTACCAAGCCACCATACTGGCTAGGCTAGAAGAAGCCAAGAAGGTCGGCTCGGCTGAGTCCGCGGGTAGTCTGGGCGTGGTCATCGCCGGCAAACAAGTGTTGGTGAATATGCGGGAAATCAGCGAGACCTTGCCTTTGATGACGTTGTATCCGGTGCCTTTGGTGAAAAGCTGGTTTTTGGGCGTGGCCAATGTGCGTGGCGTGTTGTATGCCGTCAATGATATTGGGCAGTTAATCAGCGGTGTGCCTACGCCGCTGTCCGCCAGCGCCCGTGTGCTGTTGATTAATAATGATATTGCTGCACACGTATCCTTATTAGTAGAGAAGCTTATAGGCTTGCGCAAGGTGGAACTGATGCAGCGCATAGAGGCGCCTGAAGCGCCAGACTTTTGTATGAAGTCTGAAGTGTATGCCGATGAGGCTGGCAAAATTTGGTATGTGCTGGATTGCAACCAGTTGGTGCTGGCAAAAGAATTTATTCAGGTGTATTAATGTTTGAAGTCAATGTAAGGTCGATAAAGAGGGATGCAAATGGCCATTAGCTTAAGCTCAGTAAAAGAGATTCCAACAAAACTAAAGCAACTATTTACCAATAAGCCAGCAGTGGCGTCGGGTAAAACCAGTTATGCCCAGGTGTACTGGCCAGTATTTGGTTTTTTGGTGTTTACCGCACTGACTGCGTATGCCATCCATCAAGTGCGTGTCAACGGGCCTGAGTTTAATAAAATTCAAACCAATAACGATTTGCGTGCAGACATTCTGCCACCGCCTTTGTATGCGGTGGATGCGTTTGCGGCGGCCAACGAAGCTTATGTGGCGACCACCAATGGCGATTATCAAAAGCGGGATAAAAAATTAGAAGAAGTAAAAAAATACGAAGCGGATTTTAAAGCGCGCTTGGCCTACTGGAAAGAACATATTCAGGCCGAAAACATGACAGGCGCCTTTGCTGCAGTGGCTAAATCCAATGAAAATTTCTACCGTATTTTTAATAATGAATACGATGTGGCGATTAGATTGGGCGCGATTGCTGCCGCCAAACCATTAGCAGACTTAGCCGCTGCTTATGAAGTCAATAAACAAACCGCTAATACCTTAACCGCAGAAGTAGAAAAGCTATCTCGCAACACCGTAGACCAAGTGTCCAGTTTTCTTACCACGCTGTTGGTGGCGCTAACTTTGCTAGGTTTGGCTATTTTATTTGCCATGATTTATTTTGGTATCCGTCAGGTCAACGCCATTGATGAGTCGGTGAAACGTTTGGAAGATGACGGCCAATCTAACCAAATGGCGGTGTTGAATTTGCTGGATGAAATGGGCGATTTGGCGGACGGTGACTTAACAGTGCGTGCGCAAGTGCGTGAAAACATTACTGGTGCGATTGCCGACTCCATCAACTACACCATTGATAACTTACGCGACTTGGTAACAGAAATTACTCGCGCCTCCGAGCAAGTGAATATGGCCACTGCACAAGCGCAGCAAACTTCAGTCTCGTTATTGTCAGCCACTGAGCAACAATACAAACAAATTACGGAAACCACCGATGCGGTCACCACCATGACGCGCTCCATTTTACAAGTGTCTAGCAACGCCAGTCAGGCATCAGAAGTGGCGCAGCGCTCACTATTAGCGGCTTCGCAAGGCACGCGCGCGGTTGAGAACACCATCCAAGGCATGAACAGTATTCGCGAACAAATCCAAGAAACCTCTAAACGTATTAAACGCTTGGGCGAGAGCTCACAAGAGATTAGTGAAATTGTGGATTTGATTTCTGACATTACTGAGCAAACCAATATTCTGGCCTTGAATGCTGCCATTCAAGCGGCTTCGGCCGGTGAAGCAGGGCGTGGTTTTACCGTGGTGGCGGAAGAGGTACAGCGATTAGCTGAACGTTCATCAGAGGCG
>DASWSZ010000053.1:0-2357 GCA_036402395.1 Methylophilus sp. | reverse complement strand
GAGCTGTATGTGACCGAGTTTAGAGAAGGCAACGAGCGCATCGATTTGGTGGCGCGTGGCCCAGCATTTGAGCGTAAAAAGCTATCCAGCCTGCCGGATTTAATGATTAACACCGCTAGCGGCAAAGCGGTGCCGTTGGCGCAAGTGGCAACGTTTACCTCAGCATTTGAAGAAGGCGTGATTTGGCGGCGCAATCGTGTGCCTTCCATCACCGTGCGCGCGCATCTCAAAGGCAATATGCAAGCGCCGGTGGTGTCGCAACAAATTGAAGAAAAGATTGCTCAGCTGAAAGCCAATTTGCCCATGGGCATTACGATAGAAACCGGCGGCGCGGTGGAGCAGTCAGCCAAAGGCGGTGCTTCGGTCGCCAAAGGTGCGCCTTTGTTTATTGCCGTGGTGATGACTTTGTTAATGCTGCAACTAAGAAGCTTTTCCCGCGTGTTGTTGGTGATGCTGACCGCGCCCTTGGGGTTAATCGGCGTGACCATCGCACTGCTGGTCTTTAATATGCCATTTGGTTTTGTGGCGATGTTGGGCACCATTGCTTTATCGGGCATGATTATGCGTAACTCCGTTATTCTGGTGGACCAGATAGACCAAGACAAAGCCTCTGGCTTGGCCGATTGGGAAGCCATTGTCGAATCCACCATACGTCGTTTCCGGCCGATTGTGCTGACCGCCGCTGCCGCCATTTTGGCCATGGTGCCGCTGACGCGCAGTGTATTTTTTGGCCCCATGGCAGTGGCCATTATGGGGGGCTTAGCGGTGGCCACCTTATTAACCGTTTTATTTTTGCCAGCCTTGTATGCGTTTTGGTTTGGCGTAAAAGTACAACAACACGCTTAATTTCAAGCCTTTAGGCTATAATTTGCCTAGCCTTAAATATGTATAGTCTTACCCAACATTGAATGAACGTAGTCACCCTTTATAGAGTCTAGCCCATGATGCACATGAATAAACCAGTGGAAACCGCCCGTTTTAATATGATAGAGCAGCAAATCCGTACTTGGGAGGTGCTAGACCCGACCGTGTTACAGCTGCTACATGATTTGCCACGTGAGCGCTTTGTGCCCAAACAGCACCAAGGGCTGGCGTTTGCCGATTTGGAAATTCCGATTGGTTTTGGCCAAAGCATGTTTAGCCCCAAGTTAGAAGGCCGTTTATTGCAAGCACTTAGCTTAAAAAAATCCGACAAAGTGTTGGAGATAGGCACCGGTTCTGGCTATTTTACGGCGCTGCTGGCTAAGCTGGCACAGCATGTGGTCACCATAGAAATTCAGCCCGAACTCAGCGCAATCGCCGCACAAACTTTGCATGTCAATCATCATATTCATAACGTGACTTTGCTGGTGGGGGATGGTGCAATGGGTTGGCCAGTGACTGCGCCATATGATGTGATTGTATTTGGCGCCTCGTCACCGGTTGAACCTAAAGGCGTGCGTGAGCAACTCAATATCGGCGGGCGTATGTTGATTATATTAGGCACCGCGCCAGTCATGCGTGCCACCTTAATTGAGCGTGTTGCTGAGGCTGGTTTTAAAGAAGTGGTGCTGTTTGAAACCTGCATGGACGCGTTGGTGAATGCGCAACAAGCGCCCGCTTTTCAATTTTAAACGAATAACATGGTTAAAACACAGGTGATGATTAAGAAACGTTCTATGCTCAAAACGAAGGCTTCGGTCAAAACACTGGTATTCGCCTTATTGTTACAAGGCTTGTGGCTGAGCGGCCATGTCTATGCAGACCAACAGGCTGATTTGATCGAAATTTACCAACAGGCCATGGCTAACGACCCTACTTTAGCCTCGGCCACCAGCGTCAACAAAGCCGCGCAAGAACTCATCGAGCAAGCCAAAGCCAATTACCGCCCCAATGTCAATTTTACCGCTGGCACCTCGACCTCCAGAACCGATGTGAAATTTATTGGCGCCAGCGTGTTTAGGTCGGCCGGTCGTGCGTCGTTTGAAAGTCGTAACTATCGCTTTGAAGCGCGCCAGCCTATCTTTCGTAAAGACAGCTTGGTGCAGATTGATCAAAGTGAGGTACAAGTCAGTCGCGCTGATAAGCAACTCAATTTAAGTCAGCAAGAACTCATTTTGCGCACCACCCAAGCCTATTTTGATGTGCTGCTGGCGCAAGACAATATAGGGCTCATCCAAGCGCAAAAAGCGGCCATTCAAAGTCAGCTAGAACAAGCCAAAGTGACGTTTGAAGTGGGCACGGCCACTATCACCGACGTCAATGAAGCGCAAGCACGTTTTGACTTAACCTTGTCGCAAGAGATTGCCGCCAATAATCAGCTAGAAATCGCTAAGCGCGCACTACAAGCGATTACTGGCCAAATCCCAGACAAATTA
>DASWSZ010000052.1:0-5400 GCA_036402395.1 Methylophilus sp. | reverse complement strand
TATTGGCCTGCCGCGTCCACATCCACCGTCACCGTCAATGGCTTTTCTTGTGGGGAATTTGCTTCAGCGGTAGGTAAATTAATTTGCAACTCGCTGGTACGTGAGAACGTGGCGCTGACCACCAAGAAAATGATAATGACCAACAATACGTCTATCAGCGGCACCAGATTCATTTCTAAATCTTCGTGCCGTTTACCTCGTTGAAAATTCATAGTTTGCTACTCACACTTTTTTAAATTGACAGATGCAATCGCCGCGATTACCCGCGGTCGCCGTGTATGATTTCCACTAACTTAATCGCTTGTTGTTCCATATCTACCAACAAACCATCTACTTTGCCACGGAAATAACGGTAAGCAATCATGGCCGGTACCGCCACCACTATGCCTGCGGCGGTGTTGTACAGTGCGACAGAAATACCACGAGCAAACTGGGCCACATCGTGACCACTATTGGTAAATGAGCCAAACAATTCCACCATACCAATCACAGTACCGAGCAAACCAAGCAAGGGTGCAACGGTAGCAATGGTGCCCAAGGTGCCCAAATAGCGCTCTAAGTTGTGCGCCACGGCGCGACCGGTTTCTTCAATGGCTTCTTTGGTGACTTCGCGTGAGTTTTTGGCATTGGCTAGTGCGCTGGCAAACACTTGGCCAAGTAAGGAGTGTGCATCTAATTTATTTAAGGTTTCTTTGGTAATGCCGCCCGCGCTTAACCATCTTTGTACTTCTGGCAGCAAATGACTTGGCGCCACCACTTCGCTGCGTAGTGCCCAAAAACGCTCACCGATGATGGCTAATGCAATCACAGAAGCGATAATAAGCGGCCAAATTGGCCAACCTGCAGCTAAAATAATTTCCCACACAGCAAAACTCCTAACTAATAAAATTAAGCTAATAAACTACCGCTACTTTAGCGTTAAGTGCTGTTTTCAGCAAGGTTAAGTGCGCGTTTGGCAGAATAATTATGCCACCCAAGCCATTATGGATAAGCATCATGCCAGTATTTTGGGTGGGCTTTACGCCAAGCGGTGAGCGCAATCGGCTGCTTGCTTGCAAAGCGCATAGCTATCGCACCGTCATAATCTGACCGATACACTTGCGCTTGTTGCGCCACGTAGCGCTGAATAATGGCTGACTTGGGATGACGAAAGCGGTTTAAATAGCCATTGCTGACAATGACCGCTTGCGGCGCCACTGCTGCAATAAAGGCTGGGCTAGATGACGTTTGACTGCCATGATGCGGCGCAATCATCACATCACTTTTTAATACCTCACTTGGGTAACGCGCCAGCAAAGCCAGCTCTGCACGCTTTTCAATATCGCCAGTCAGTAATAATGAGCCGCCGATTGAGGTGATTTTTAGCACACAGCTTTTATCATTGTCTTTCACTTCACCATTCACCTTGCCTTCTGGGTACAACATTTCAAACTTCACCTCGTCCCATTGCCAAGATTGCCCAGCATGACACTGAAATTGGCGTTGTGGTGGCCGCGCCAGATAATGCGGAGACTGCAACAAATTCGCCTCTGGCGTCAGCGAACTCATCACCCAGTGCACTGGGTGCTGCGCAAATACCGAGGCCAAGCCGCCAGTATGGTCGACATCATCATGCGAGGCGACGACTGCATCCAACTGAGTGATGCCCACTGCCTGCAAATACGGATTCACCACGCGACTGCCGGCATCACTCTGGGCGCTAAAGGCAGGGCCCGCGTCATACAACAGGGTATGCTGCGCAGTGTTGACCACCACACTTAAGCCTTGCCCTACGTCCAATACTGTCACTCGCATATCACCGCTATTGATGGGCGTGACTGGCAGTAAAAACAATGGCAATAAACAGATTAAGCCAAGCCAACGTAGCGGCACGCCTTTGGGCAACAAACTCCAAAGCACGCCTAACATAGCCAACAGTAGCGCCCATATCGGTGGCGCGGCTTGCTGCCACACAGCCATAGGCAAATGTGACAGCCATGCCATGCCCCACATACAAGCTTGCAGCACGCTATGTGCCCACAGTAAGGGGTTATCAATAGGCATCAAACTGCCAAGGATAGACAACGGCACGACGACAAAGCTAATCACCGGAATCGCTAGCGCATTGGCAATGGGCGAAATCAGCGAAAACTGCCCAAATAGCATGACTAACACAGGCAACAAACCTAAGGTGACCGCCCATTGCGCGCTCACTGCTTCTTTTAACCAATTCGGACGCGCCAATCTGGCGCCGCAGGCAAACGCCATCACCGCCACGGCACCAAACGATAACCAAAAGCCTGGCGCGATGACCGCCCAAGGGTCTATGATGACCACCACCAGCAAAGCCAGCGCCAGTATGCGCGAGAATGCCAGCTGCCGCCCTTGTAACAGCAACAAAGTCACCGTCATCAGCATATATAAAGTACGTTGCGTAGGCACCGAGAAACCAGCCAATGCAGCATACAATAAGGCTGTAATCATGCCCGCAATCGCTGCCGCCTTTTTTGTGGGCAATAACAACACCAAGCTTGGGACACGGCGCCAAATTAGACTAGTCAAACCATACACCAAGCCTGCCAGCATGGTGATATGCAAACCAGAAATACTCATTAAATGATTAGTGCCGGTGCGTAAATAGACCTCCCAATCTTGCTGTGTAATCTGGCTATCATCGCCGATGACCAATGCGCGGATAACTCCTGCATAAGGCTTATTTGCAAGCGCCTGCGCAATATGTAAGCCCACCCGCTCCCGCACTTGGGCGATGACATATTGGGGGCTATTCACAGCTTCATCTAGTCGCTGCATGCCACTCTTTTGATGGATGCTGCCAGTAGCCCGCATACCCTCACTCAGCGCCCATGCTTCAAAGTCAAAACCATGAGGGTTATAACTGCCATGTGGTCGCTTTAAGCGTACTGTCAGCTGCCAGCGTTCACCAGCATGAAATAGCGGTGCGTTAATAGGCTTAACCACAGTGATCTTAGGGTCAACATAAGGCGCATAGTAGTTCAGCGAAATATGGCTAGGGACGATGGCTTGCGGCGTCAGCACTTGCTCAACATCGAACTGAAAACGCTGGCCGCGCTCGGTGACTTCTGGCAACGAGGCCACCACGCCTATCAGGGTGATCTTTTTTTGCTCCCATTCATTGGGTAGGGATTCGCTAAGGCGATAGTGAGCTTGCAGCGCTGCCCAACTAAAGCCTATTAACACGGCCAGCAACGTATATATAAGGGGCTTGATTAGTGTTTGTGTAAGGGCTGGCGGCAAATGACAAATGAGTAATAAGCGCTTTAAAGACGGCATGGCGCTCAAATACAGGCATACACTCAGCGCTAACAAAATGCTGGCAAGCGCCCAGTAAGCCGGCAAACTGGCTTGTTGCTGCAGCCACCAAGCCCCCACTACAAAGCCCAGCACCCACAGCCTCATGGCTTAATGGCTAAGACCTTGCAGCTTGCCATCCACCAGCTGGTATTGGCGCTTGAGTTTGGCGGCTAAGTTAAGGTCATGCGTCACCACAATCAAGCTGGTATTTTGCGCCGCATTGATCTCCAACAACAACTCAAACACTTGATGCGCAGTGACCCTGTCCAAATTCCCTGTGGGTTCGTCGGCCAAAATACATTGCGGCTTGGTGACCAAGGCGCGCGCCAACGCTGCGCGCTGACGCTCACCGCCAGATAGTTCGCCCGGCATATGTTCTAAACGATGTTGCAAACCCACTTTGGCCAGCATTTCCGCCGCTTGCTGCGTGGCCTCCGCTTGCGCCATACGCCTAATCAGCAAGGGCATGGCGACATTTTCTAAGGCCGTAAACTCTGGCAGCAAGTGGTGAAATTGATAGACAAACCCAAGTGACTTGTTACGTAACTGGCCTTTTTGCGTTTCGCTTAAGCGAGTCAAATCTTGATTAATCAGCTTAACCGAGCCATGCGTAGGATGGTCTAAACCACCCAACAAATGCAGCAAGGTACTTTTGCCAGAACCCGATGCGCCAACAATCGCGATTTGCTCACCCGCATTGACATGCAAATCGATACCATTAAGTACGGCTACATCTAAGCCAGTGTAAGTTTTGCTTAAAGCCACACATTCAATAATATTACTCATAACGCAAGGCCTCTGCCGGGTTGATTCTAGACGCTTTGTAACTGGGGTAGAGCGTGGCCAATAAGCTTAATACAAAGGATAGCAACACGATGGTAGACACATCTGACCACACTAATTTTGACGGTAAATCACTGATATAGTAGATATCTTTGGCTAAAAACTGTACATGAAAGGTACGCTCAATCAACGGTACGATGGTTTCAATATTCAACGCTGTTAACACACCCGCCAGCGCACCACCCACCGTGCCTATCACGCCTATGAGCGCGCCTTGTATGATAAATATGGTCATAATGGAGCGTGGACTGGCACCAAAGGTACGCAAGATAGCAATATCTGCGCGCTTGTCAGTCACGGCCATGACCAAGGTGGACACAATATTAAACGCCGCCACCGCCACTATCAGCGCCAAAATAATAAACATGACACGTTTTTCTAGCTGGATAGCTTTGAAAAAGTTAGCGTGCTGCTGCGTCCAATCAGTGACGTAGTAAGCCCCGTTTAGTTGCTTGCTGATGCGGGCCGATTCTTCCGTAGCATCAAATAAGTCATCCAGCTTTAAACGCACGCCAGAGACATGTTCACCCATGCGGTAGAGCTTAGCGGCATCATCCATATGGATCAGCGCTAAACCCACGTCATACTCATACATGCCGATTTGAAAAAGACCCACCACCTTAAACTGCTTGATTCTAGGCACTACACCGGTAGGCGTAAACTGGCCTTGCGGCGCCATCAGCACCACTTTATCGCCCACGCTTGCACCTAGTAATTGGGCTAAATCGGCACCTAAAATAATATTAAACTCGCCAGATTTTAGCGCAGTCAACTCGCCCGATTTCATGTGTTTAGCCAAGTCGGACACTTGCGCTTCTTCCGTTGGCAATACCCCGCGCACCAAGCTGCCCTGCACCGCCTGGCCATAACTCAACATGCCTTGCGCCATCACATACGGCGCGGCAGCCAATACTTTGGTCGGCTGCTCTGCGGGCGCCTGCATCGTCTGTTTAACCACTTTAGGCCAATCGGCTAGCTGATTATTAAAACCGGTAATTTCGATATGGGAGGCCACGCCCAAGATGCGCTTTCTTAGCTCATCCTGAAAGCCATTCATCACAGATAACACCACAATCAGCGCCCAAACGCCAAGCGCGATGCCTATCATGCTAGTAAACGAGATAAAAGAAATGAAATGATTTTTGCGTTTAGCGCGGGTGTAGCGTAAGCCTACCAACAACTCAAACGGCAGTTTTGTTTGAAAATATGACATGGGTGGAATCTTAACAGCATTGTGCTGTAAGT
>DASWSZ010000051.1:0-6484 GCA_036402395.1 Methylophilus sp. | reverse complement strand
AGGCTTTGCAGGCAAGGTGAATGCCAGCGGTGACATAATTCAACAAATTGGCTACCAGCAATACCGCTATGAATTGGCCGCGCAAGCACTGACTTTGCCAAATAACACTGGTATTGATGACCTCAATGCCAAAGGCGAATTTTCGAGCGCTGACAATGGTTTACTCAATAACCAAGTAAGCATAAAAGGCTTGCGCTGGAATGAGACAGACGACAGCATAGACAGCAAAGCTATTAACGCCACGCTGGCACTGACTGGCACCTTACAGCAACATGCTTTAACTTTAGCAGTGAAAAATGCCGACCCTGCTGACGCACAATTTGGCTTAAACAGCAGATTAGAAGGTGCACTCAACGTCAGCGGTTGGCAAGGAAAATTGACGCAACTGGATAGCCTCGACCAAGCGACTATCAAGCTGTTGCAACCAGCAACCATGTCATTTAGCCCACAAGCAGGGTTTAATCTGCAAAATATGCGGCTGCAAATTCAACAAACGCAAAGTCAAGCAGGCTTATTAGCGCTTGAGAGTTTTAGTTATGTGCCTGCAGCCACTGCCATGTCTAAACCCGTGCTTAAATCCAATGGACGGCTACAAGCTTTACCTTTGCAGGTGCTGCAAGATTATTTGGCATTAAGTGACCCACAAATGAACAACCAGCAAGTGAACAATACGCTGGCCTTGGATGGCGAGTGGCGTGTGGAGATGGCGGAACAAATCAACGCTGCCATGACTTTGCGCCGCGCCAGTGGCGATCTCGTGATTCAACCCGCGGGCAGCGGCGCTACCGGCACGCCACTCGGCTTGCAAACGTTAGCGGCTGACCTCAATATCGTCAACAATCAAATTCAAGCCAATACTACTATCGTATCGACCTATGCTGGCAAAGCGCAGGCTAACTTTACCTCCAGTATCACCAGCACGCGCACAGGCTTTGCGCTGAATCGGCAAACGCCTTTTACTTTAACAGCAGACGCCAATCTGTTGCATCTTAACTGGCTATCAATGAATGAAATGTTTAAGGACATCGCCTTGGATGGCCAACTGGCGCTGTCGCTCAAAGCCAACGGCGTACTCGATGCCCCACAAATAGTGGGCGATATACGTGGCGAAAAGCTGCAAATTCAAATCCCAAGTGAAGGCGTGCTGCTACAAAACGGCATATTAAATACTGCGTTTAACGGCAATAAATTGTTGGTAAAACAGCTGGATTTTGCCGGTAAAAGCGGCACCTTAAATACCACAGGTGAGGCGACTATTCTGACTTCACCGCCACATTTAAAGTTGAATATCGTGGCTAACAAATTTACTGCGCTGTCACGCACAGACCGTTTTATTGTGTTGAGCGGTCAAGGCGACATTAATATGGACGACCGCCATGTGCTGATAGGCGGCGATTTTAAAATACTCAACGGCTTGTTTGAGTTGCCGAAAGCAGGCAAACCGACGCTGGATGATGATGTGGTGATTGTTGGCCAATCTACAGAACAAGTGCGTAATCCGTTGCCGATTATTTTGGGCGGGCTGACCTTAGATTTTGGCAAAAAAGAAACGCCGCCGTTTAAAGAAGACCAACAGTTTTTAGTACGCGGCATGGGTGTGAATGGCGCACTCAGTGGGCAAATTAAATTGGCGGGCAATGTGCGCCAGCTCAATGCCTATGGCATGCTGGAGGTCAACGGTACTTATTACAGTTATGGCCAATTATTAGCCATTGAAACCGGCCAAGTGAGCTTTAGTGGCCCGATATCTAACGCGGGTTTAAATATTGTCGCCATGCGTGATTTAGAGCCGACCAAAGTAGGCATTAAACTCAGTGGTGAACTGAAAGCGCCGCGCGTCAGCCTAGTGTCTGAGCCAGAAAATTCTGATAATGATAAGTTGTCCATGCTGGTGCTTGGTCGCCCGATGTCGGAAGCGGGTAGCAGTGAGCTAGCATTGCTATCCGTCGCCGCCGGTGCCTTGTTGTCACAGGGCGATTCGGTGCCGTTGCAATCGCGTATTGCTGGTATAGTCGGCTTAGATAATATAGATGTAAAAGGCAGCAGTGCCAGCAATTATAGTGTGACCGTGGGCAAACGCATTAACCGCAGGTTGGTCATAGGCTACGAGAAAAGTTTATTTGGCCTGCTCAATGTGGCTAAACTCACCTATCAACTCACGCGCCGAATTGCCATAGAAACCACCGCTGGCAGTGATAATGCATTGGATGTCATTTACAGCCTTGATTTTGATTAAGTGTGATTTATAGTGTGGACTTTGATTAAACGCATTGATTTGCGCATAAGGATGCAAGCATGACAGAAGTTTTAGTGTTGTATTATTCGCAAGGCGGAGCCGTGAAAGACATGGCGCAACTGATTGCGCGTGGCGTAGAAACAGTCAAGGGCGTAAAAGCGCGTATTCGCACCGTACCCAAAGTCTCCGCCAATTGTGAAGCGACTGAAGCCGACATTCCCAGCAGCGGCGCGCCTTATGTGGAATTGCAAGATTTAATCGACTGTGCCGGGCTAGCGCTTGGCAGCCCCACCCGCTTTGGCAATATGGCAGCACCGATGAAATACTTTTTAGATGGCACCGCCGGTTTGTGGTTGAATGGGTCATTGATAGGTAAACCAGCAGCGGTGTTTACCTCTAGCGGTTCTATGCATGGCGGTAACGAAAGCACCTTGCTGACCATGATGTTGCCTTTGATGCATCACGGCATGTTGATGGTGGGCCTGCCTTATTCTGAGCCACAACTAAGCACCACAACTACTGGCGGCACACCTTATGGCGCCAGTCATATCGGTGGCAGCTTAGATGATAAGCCTATTTCGGACGATGAAAAGAAACTGTGCATGGCTTTAGGCAAACGTCTGGCCGAAATTGCCTTAAAACTTAGCGCTTAAATTAATCAATTAAATCATATGGTTAAACGCACGCCTTAAATGATGCGTTTAACCCCAACTAGAAGAACTTAATGACCTTAGCTTTAGAAGCCCAGCAATTTTTGTACAGCACGCATAGCGGCATCCTTTCTACCCATTCCGCCAAGTTTGAAGGTTATCCCTTTGGCTCAGTGGCGCCGTTTGTGCTCAATCATCAAGGCATGCCGACCATTTTAATTAGTACCATTGCCGAACATACTAAAAACATCATCGCCAATGCGCATGTGTCGTTGGTGGTGTTTTCTAGCGAGGATGACTTGCAAGCCAATGCGCGGCTCACTTTATTAGCCACCGCCGAGCAAACCGATAAACAAAATGGTTTAATGCGCGAGCGTTATTTGCGTTATATGCCACAAGCGGCACAATATTTTGATATGCACGATTTTAGTTTTTATACTTTACATATCACGCATGCGCGCTATATTGCAGGCTTTGGCAAAATGGGCTGGCTAACAGAACCCGATATGCAATTGCCTAGCAACGTGTTAATGACTGAAGAACCCGGCATTATTGCGCATATGAATGCCGACCATGCCGACAACCTAAAAGCCTACTGCCAACATTATCATCATGTGTCGCCACACCATGTCAGCATGATAGGCATCGATAGCTTGGGCTTTGATGTACGTGTGCAGCAAAATGCGCATGATGAAAAAACCTCCATACTACGTTTTCACTTTGAGCAGCCTATCCACAACGCACAAGCGGCACGTGCTGCATTGGTAAGTATGGCCAAGGCTAGTCGCGCATGAGTCCATTATCGCAGCCAAGTAATAGCGCCAGCATACTCAAATCACTACAGCTAGGTGCCAGCATTAGCTTAATCGGCTTAATTGCATTATGTGTATTGTGGGAAGGCTGGCTAGCCCCACTTAAACCAAGCGGCAGCATGCTGATGCTGAAAGTATTGCCTTTGCTGTTCCCTCTATTCGGCATTTTAAAAGGCCGTCGTTACACTTACCAATGGGCGTCGATGTTGATTCTGTTTTACTTTACTGAAGGTACGGTGAGGGCGTGGTCAGACCAAGGGCTTTCAGCATGGCTGGCGGTAGCAGAAGTATTGTTAAGCGTGGTATTTTTTGCTTGCAGCATTTACTACGCCAAATTCAGCAAAAAGTAAATTCAGCAAAAAAATAACAGCCGCGCTGCGTGTATAAAGTGGCAAGTTACGCAAAAATGTATGAAGCCCTTAAAGATAATCCGTTTGCAGGCTGACAAGCCATTTAAAAGCATTATAATTAAGCCATGAGAATTTTAATTTCCAATGACGATGGTTATTTTGCACCTGGCCTGAATATTCTAGCCGCCCATTTAGCCAAAATAGCCGATATTACCGTAGTGGCACCAGAACGTAACCGAAGTGGTGCCAGTAACTCGCTCACCTTAGACCGACCATTAAGTGTGCGTAAAGCCAGCAATGGCTTTCACTACGTGAATGGCACACCTACCGATTGTGTGCATATTGCGCTGACCGGATTGATGGATGACATGCCAGATATGGTGATTAGTGGCATTAACGATGGCGCTAATATGGGCGATGATACGATTTACTCAGGCACGGTAGCAGCGGCGATGGAGGGCTATCTGCTGGATATTCCCTCGTTTGCGGTGTCCATGTCGCAACACAATGCCACGCATTTTGAAACAGCGGCGCGCATTACAGTAGAACTGGTGCAGCATTTTGCCAGCACGCCGCTTAAAACCTCCACCTTGCTTAATATTAATGTACCCGATGTGCCTTATGAAGAAATTAAAGGCAAACAAATCACCCGCTTGGGCAAACGTCACAAAGCAGAACCCGTGGTGCAGTTAAAAACACCACGCGGTGAAACCGTGTATTGGGTGGGGGCAGCGGGTCAACCTAACGATGGCGGCGAAGGCACTGATTTTTATGCCTTGGCACATAATTATGTATCTATCTCGCCGATACAAGTCGACCTCACCAAACATGCCCAATTGTCTGAGCTACAACACTGGATAGTGAAGTAAGCATGGCATTACTCAGACCTCCAGCAAAATCCGGCATTGGCATGACCTCATTGCGCACCCGCGACCGTATGTTGGCACGGCTGCGCGAGCAAGGGATCAAAGATGAAGTGGTACTATCGGCCTTGGGTGAAATTCCACGGCATATTTTTGTTGATGAAGCGTTATCGATACGCGCTTATGAAGACGTGGCACTACCGATAGGCTTTGGCCAGACTATTTCGCAGCCTTATATTGTGGCGCGTATGACCGAAGTATTACGCAATGGCGCCACCTTAAACAAAGTGCTGGAAATTGGCACAGGCTGCGGCTACCAAACCTCGGTCTTGTCAAAAGTGGCCAAAGAAGTCTACTCATTAGAGCGCATACGGCCACTGATTATGAAAGCGCGTAGCCACTTACGCACGCTCAAATGCACTAACGTCAAGCTAGACCATGCCGATGGCAGCATAGGCTTAGCCAGCTATGCACCATTTGACGGCATTATCGTCACCGCTGCTGCCAGCCATATTCCAGAAGAGCTATTGGCACAGCTAGCAGTAGGGGGCCGCATGGTGATTCCGGTAGGCACCACCGCGCAAATCTTATATTTAATTGAGCGTACTGCCACAGAGTTTAAACAGACCAAACTAGAAGCCGTGAAATTTGTACCCTTATTAGGGGGCACTAGCGCTTAAATCCATCCATGTTACGTACATTTTTTATTTCGCTATTAAGCTTGTATATAGCAAGCTGTAGCAGCAATCCACCTGCACCTGTTGTTGATAAAATCGTACCGCCCAAGCCAGTGGTGAAAGCCAAGCCTGCGGCGAGCGCCGATTGGCGACCGTCTAGTTACACGGTGAAAAAAGGCGATACTTTATTTGCCATCGGCTTGGAGTTTGGCTACGACTATAAAGAAATTGCTGAAGCCAACAATATTAAAGCACCTTACCAAATCAATATTGGGCAAAAACTGATATTGCCAAATGTCGCAGAGGCTGCTGATAAAATAGTGGCTGAACCTAATGAAAATGGGGTGGTAGTCACCCCCATCACCACTGAGAGTGTAATCACCGAAGTGAAGCCTGACGCTGCGCCTAACACCGCAGAAAAAACGCAGCCTACGCTCATCAGCCAACCGAAAGCACTACGCGAGGTGTATAGCTTAGAGGCGTTAAATCGGCCTATCACCAGCGAGGCTAGCCAAGTGGCCAAAACGCCGCCTACTACGGTAGCCACCACCGCGCCTAGTACCACTCCAACAACGGCCAATGCTAGCAAGCCAGTAAGCACCGCCAAACCATTGACTGATGAGGGTATCAGTTGGACATGGCCCACCAAAGGTAAAGTGGTCAGCGGTTTTAACGAGTCAGCCAATAAGGGTATCGATATCGCCGGCACCGCTGGCCAAGCCGTACTGGCTGCCAGTGGCGGCAAAGTGATTTATAGTGGCTCGGATTTACGTGGCTATGGCAAACTGATTATCATCAAACACAATAAAACCTTTTTGTCGGTATATGCGCACAACAGTAAAATACTGGTGAAAGAAGGGCAATTGGTGAGCAGCGGGCAAAAAATTGCCGAGATG
>DASWSZ010000050.1:0-22752 GCA_036402395.1 Methylophilus sp. | reverse complement strand
GCCGCAGCCTACGCGCTGGCAGCAAAAGCTGACCCGTTGGTGATTGCCGAAAAATTTGTCGGCGGTGGCGAGTACACCATTGGTATTTTGGGTGATGTGGCGCTGCCTATCGTGCGTATTGTGCCCAAAAATGAGTATTACGATTTTGACGCCAAATACATCAGTGATGAAACTGAATACCATTGCCCTAGCGGTTTGGATGCAGCCAAAGAGCAGCAAATTCAGCAAGAAGCGTTGGCCGCATTCAAGGTATTGGGCTGCCAAGGCTGGGGACGCGTCGACTTTTTGATGGATGCAGAGGGTAACCATTACTTTTTAGAAGTGAATACCAGCCCGGGTATGACCGACCATAGCTTGGTGCCGATGGCAGCCAAAGCGGCAGGCATCAATTTTGATGATTTGGTATTAACCATCCTTAGCCAAACATTGGCAACAAACAAAACACAGCAAGGAGCCGCCTGTGTGGAATAAGCCACGCCTGCTCAACTGGATTGCCAACCTGCTTTTTTCCACAGCAGTGGTGATGATGTTGTATATCGCGCTTTACGTGGTGGTGCACTTGCCAATTTTTCCGTTGCGCGAGGTGAAAGTGGCTGGGCAACTCAGCCACGTCAATCGTGAGCAGATTAAATTGATTGTAGAAAAGCATTTAAAAGGTAACTTTTTTACGCTGAATTTAGAGCGCACACGTGACGCGTTTGAAAAGTTACCGTGGGCGCGCAAAGTGAGCGTTAGACGGCAGTGGCCAGACCAGATTTTGGTGCATATCGAGGAGCATCAAGCGTTAGCGCGTTGGGGCAATATTGCCTTGGTGAATACGCATGGTGAGCTGTTTCATGCGGCGTCGGATGCCAATTTACCAGTGTTTTTTGGTCCGGGCGATGGTGTGCTTGAAGTCACCAAAGGCTACGGCGCATACAGCAAAATTTTGAACCAAGCCGCCATTAAAATCGCGCAAGTCAGTTTATCGCCAAGGCGGGCATGGGAAATTAAAACCGACCAAGGCATGTTGATTGCGTTGGGGCGCTTGGACATGGAAAACCGTTTGGACAAGTTTACTAAAAGCTATATCTCAACAATTAGCCAACTGAATGTAAAAGTGACCTACGCCGATTTGCGCTATCCGAATGGATTTGCCGTGCGTAGACCGGCCGGCATGAAACCAATAACAGAAGTTAAACCAGCCGCATAAGCGGCTTAGCAGTGAGGAACAGTATGAGTAATGTGCGAGAAGGTAAGAATTTGATAGTGGGGCTGGATATCGGCACCTCCAAAATTGTGGCGATTGTGGCCGAGCTATTGCCAGACGGCAGCTTAAAAGTGATAGGCCTAGGGCAGCATATTTCTCGCGGCTTAAAAAAAGGCGTGGTGGTGAATATTGATTCCACCATGCAAGCCATCCAGCGCGCCATTGAAGAGGCCGAGCTGATGGCCGATTGCAAGATTGTGAATGTGTTTACTGGCATTGCTGGCAGCCATATTAAAAGTTTGAATTCGCATGGCATGGTCAAGATTAAAGACGCTGAAGTATCGCAAATGGATGTAGACCGTGTGGTGGATACGGCACGTGCCATCGCCTTGCCAGCCGACCAGCAAATTCTACATATTCTCACGCAGGAATTTATTATCGACGGTCAAGATGATGTGCGTGAGCCACTGGGAATGAGCGGTATGAAGCTAGAAGTCAAAGTGCATATTGTCACCGGTGCGGTGGCGGCAGCGCAAAACATTGTTAAGTGCATTAAACGTTGTGGCTTGGAAGTCAGCGATTTGATATTGCAACCATTGGCATCAAGCGTAGCAGTGCTGACCGAAGATGAAAAAGAGTTGGGCGTATGTTTGGTGGATATTGGCGGCGGTACCACGGACATTGCGGTGTTTAAAAATGGTGCCATTCGCCATACCGCTGTGATTCCAATTGCTGGTGACCAAATCACCAATGATGTGGCGGTAGCGTTCCGCACGCCTACGCAATCGGCAGAAGACATTAAAGTGAAATACGGCTGTGCCTTAAGACAATTGGCTGACGCTAGAGAAAGCGTAGAAGTGCCGGGTGTAGAAGGCCGTGAGCCGCGTCAATTGTCAATTCAAACTTTGGCAGAAGTCATTGAGCCACGTGTGGTGGAGTTATACGAATTTGTGCAGCAAGAGTTAAGACGCAGCGGTATGGAAGAAATGATCGCCTCCGGCATCGTCATTACTGGCGGTTCAGCGTCTATGCGCGGCATGGTGGAGTTGGGTGAAGAAATATTCCACACGCCAGTACGTTTAGGTTTGCCACGTTATATCGGCGGCTTGTCAGAAGTGGTCGGCAATCCGCGCTATGCCACCGGCGTAGGCTTGGTGCTGATGGGTAAACAACAATTGGAACGTCAGTTATTAGGCCATATGCAATCGAACGCAGTGGGCCGTGTGTTTGAACGTATGAAGAGTTGGTTTCAAGGTAATTTTTAAAAATATTTAGTAGTAAAGGTTAAGTAGTTGATTTAGGGCTGGGGAAATCGAATGCAAATTTGATCAACCCAAAAAGACAAAAGGCAAAAGGAGATTAAAGATGTTTGAAATTATGGAAAGAGATTCACAAGAGGCGATTATTAAGGTCATTGGTGTGGGCGGTTGCGGCGGTAATGCAGTTGAGCACATGATGAGCAAAAATGTCAGTGGCGTAGAGTTTATTTGTGCCAATACGGATATGCAAGCCTTGAAAAAGAGCAGTGCAAAAACGGTGATCCAAATTGGTGAAGACATCACCAAAGGCTTAGGCGCAGGGGCGCGACCAGAAATTGGCCGTGAAGCTGCTTTGGAAGACCGCGACCGCATTGCAGAAATTATTGACGGTGCCGATATGTTATTTATCGCTGCCGGTATGGGTGGTGGTACTGGTACTGGTGCTGCGCCTATCATTGCAGAAGTGGCGAAAGAAATGGGTATTTTGACGGTCGCAGTGGTCACTAAACCATTCTCATTTGAAGGCAAACGCACCAAAGTGGCAGCGGATGGTTTAGAAGAACTTTCACAACACGTCGATTCTTTGATTGTGATTCCGAACGAAAAGCTGATGGAAGTATTGGGCGAAGATGTGCCGTTCTTAGAAGCGTTCCGCGCGGCGAACGATGTCTTGCATAACGCTGTCTCAGGGATTGCAGAGATTATTAATTGCCCAGGCTTGGTCAACGTAGACTTTGCCGATGTGCGCACGGTGATGTCTGAAATGGGCATGGCGATGATGGGGTCTGCTGAAGCCAGTGGTCCAGATCGCGCTAGAATTGCGGCCGAGCAAGCAGTGGCGAGCCCATTGTTGGAAGACGTGAACTTGGCTAACGCGCGCGGTGTACTAGTGAATATCAGTGCTGGTGCCAGCTTTAAAATGAAAGAGTATTACGATGTGATGAATACTATCAAAGCCTTTACTGCGGATGAAGCCACAGTGATTGTGGGTAATGTGATGGATGAAAGCATGGGCGACCGTTTACGTGTGACCATGGTGGCGACTGGGCTAAGTGGTTCAGTGGCACGTCGTCAAGCAAAGCCAGAGTTGAAAGTGATGACCACAGTACGTGATGGCACCACGAATCAACCGATGTATGTGGCGGACATGGAAGAAGAAGCCCCGGCAGTATTTTCAAGCAATAACCCCCGTGCGCAAGTAGAAGCCATGAAAATGTCTGGTGTAGAAGAGTACGATATCCCAGCGTTTTTGCGTAAACAAGCTGACTAGCACGCGCGTAGTAAGCGCTATAATCAGTACAGTCGTTTTAACCAGTAATGGATTAAAAAATAAGTGTAAGGAAATAGCAGCAAGGAAATCAATATCAAGGAAAACTACATTAAGTGCTTAAACAAAGAACGCTAAAACAAGCAGTGAGTGCAACCGGTGTCGGCCTGCACAATGGAGAGAAAGTCGTCATGACTTTGTTGCCCGCTGGCATTGACACAGGTATTGTCTTCAGACGCACCGATTTGCCGGGTGCGCCAGAAATTCATGCAACGCCTGATGCTGTCCGCGATACGCGATTGTGTTCTGCCCTAGAACACAATGGCGCACGCGTGGCCACTGTTGAGCACTTAATGTCTGCCTTGGCTGGTTTGGGCGTAGATAATATTGTGGTGGAAGTCACCGCTTCAGAAATCCCCATTATGGATGGTAGCTCCGGCCCGTTTATTTTCTTGCTGCAATCCGCTGGCGTAGTAGAACAAAATGCGCCTAAGAAATTTATCCGCATTAAAAAGTTAGTCGAAGTGATAGAAGCCGATAAATGGGTGAAGTTTGAACCGTATCATGGTTTTAAGATGGCTTTCACCATCGATTTTGCCCATCCGGTATTTGATCATTCTGGCAAAACCGTGTTGATTGATTTTGCCGATAATTCGTATATTCAGGAAATCAGTCGAGCCCGTACCTTTGGTTTTATGCACGAGGTGGAATACTTGCGCGCCAATGGTTTGGCGCGTGGCGGTAGTTTAGACAACGCCATCGTGCTAGATGAATACCGCGTGCTCAATGCCGGTGGTTTGCGTTATCAAGACGAGTTTGCCAAGCATAAAGTGTTAGACGCCATAGGTGATTTGTATATGCTGGGTCACCCTATTTTAGGCGCGTTTACTGCGTATAAATCCGGTCATGCGCTGAATAACCAGTTGATACGCGCATTATTGGCCGACCCAGAAGCATGGGAATATGCGGTGTTTGAACATATCGAAGATGCCCCATCTGGCTATGTGGGGCAACGCGCGTTTTTTAAACCCGCGGTCATGCCGCACTTTAGCTAATTGTTCGTTTCAGTCTGAATAGAGCGTTAAGATGGTCGTGATAAGATTGGTTGCCATACTGTTTGTAATAGCCAGTTTTATCTTGCTAGGCTTGTATTTGTATTCTAAAGACAGCAAGTATCTTTTAAGATTTAAGCAACTGGCCAGTGTCGCAGGTTGGTTCCTGCTCATCGTCATGTTGTTGTTACTCATCAGCCGTATTTTACGTTTATAGGATAGGACCCCGTGACTATCTTACCAGTCAAATTTCTTCATTTTGCGCAGTGCTTATTCTTAGCAGGCCTAACCTTGTTTGCCAATCAGGCTCACGCCGAGCGTGGCGATGAGACGTTTTTGGCCGCAAAAGCCGCCTACGATCAAAAAAATAGCCTTGCACTTAGTGAATTGGTCAATCAGCTTAACGAGCAACAGTATGTGCTAGCACCCTATGCCGCCTATTGGTCTATGTTGCTCAATTTAGAGCTTGCCAGTGACGCAGAGGTGGAAGCTTTTCTTAGCCAATATCAAACATTGCCGTTTGCCGACCGTTTACGCGGTGAATGGCTGAAGGTATTGGCCAAACAGCAAAATTGGCTTAAATTTTTAGAAGTGAGCACCCAGTATCAGTTAGATGATGCTGCCATCACTTGTTATGTTGCCGAGGCCAATGCGGTGGTTCATGGCGTTAATACGCTGGCGTCTGCCAAGCCATTGTGGCTGCGCGCCAAAGAGCAACCCAGTAACTGTAACAGGCTGTATGACAGAATGCAGGCTGCCCAAGTACTCACCGAGGAAGATTTAATTGCACGCTTTAGATTGGCGCTAGCCGATAGTCGGGTGACCTTGGCCAAAGGGATTGCTAATCGTAGCAGCTTGCTGGATGCTGCATTCAGCAAGCAAATTGACCTCGCCAACACTAGCCCGCAACTGGCGATCAATAAGCGGTCTATTGCTACGCATACGCGTTACGGTAAAGAGCTCTACCTATTTGCTTTGCTACGTATGGCTAAAACCGATTCTGCACAAGCGCTAGAGGCGATGAAAAAAGTACAATCGCTACTCAATGCAGAAGAAAAAAGCTATTTTTATGCACTACTGGCACATGAAGCGGCAAAGCGGCAAGAGGCAGAGGCCTATAGTTGGTTTAGGCTAGCAGAACATACCACGCTTAATAAAGAGCAATTTGAGTGGTATGCGCGCAGTGCGTTGCGTGCTGGCGACTGGAAGGCGTTGCTGGAGGTGACCAATGCCATGCCCAGCGACCAAGCGGATGAGGCCACTTGGCGCTATTGGCGTGCCCGGGCATTGAAAGCGCATAATAATCTACTTGAAGCCAACGCTTTATTTGCCAAGCTATCAACAGAGCGCCACTTTTACGGCTGGCTAGCGCAAGAAGAGCTTGAGAGCAGTATGAGTGCGCAAGCCGTCGTCTACACACCAAGTGAAGAAGACATTGTAGCGTTTACCAAGTTAGATGCGGTAAAGCGTGCAGAAGCCTTGCAACGCCTAGACTTTAGATGGGAATCTAAACAAGAGTGGGCGTTGGCCACCTCTGGGCTGGACGACAGGCAATTACTGGCCGCGGCTGAATATGCCTTTAGAAAAAAATGGTTTGATTTGTCGGTACTAACCGCCGATAAAACCACGGAAATGCATAATTTTGATTTGCGCTATCCTACACCGTATCGTGATTTAATGAAGCCGGCGGCCAACAATCAAGCCATTGATGAAGCATGGGCGTATGGCATTATTCGGCAAGAAAGCCGCTTTATGCACTATGCAAAATCCAACGTCGGCGCCGCTGGTTTAATGCAAATTATGCCAGCGACAGCAAAATGGATTGCTAAAAAAGTCGGCATTACCAATTATGACAACAGCATGATTCATGATTTAGATGCCAATATTACCTTGGGCACCCACTATATGAAATACGCCTTGGATCAGTTTGACGGACAAGAAGTGATGGCCACCGCCGCTTATAATGCTGGGCCTAGCCGCGCTAAAAAATGGCGCGCCAATACGCCATTAGAGGGCGCCATTTATGCCGAAACTATACCCTTTAGCGAAACACGCAATTATGTCAAACGCGTGATGGAAAACGCGCACTTATATGCGCAGCGCTTAGGTTTAAAAGTGATTCCACTGAAAGCTAGGTTAGGCGTTATCCCTAGCAAATACAGTGAAGAGCAAGCATTCAATTCAACCATTAATGAGTAGGACAGCATTATGAAAAAAGTCATCGTATTAGGTGGTTCTGGGTTTGTTGGCAGCAGCATCGTTGCTAAGTTAGATGCTGCAGGCTACCAAGTCACGGTGCTAACACGCCGCCGGGAATCGGCTAAGCATCTGATTTTATTGCCTAAAGTGCATGTGATGGAATGTGATTTATTTGACCAGAAAAAGCTTAAGGGCTTGTTGGAAGGCCATGATGTGGTCATCAACTTGGTCGGTATTTTGCATTCTTCAGGCAAATCCAGTTTTGAGCAAATTCATCATCAATTGCCCAGAAGATTAGCGCAATTATGCCAAGAGTTGGGCATACCGCGTTTATTACATATGAGCGCACTACAAGCCAGTAAATCTGCACCTAGTCAATATTTACGTAGCAAAGCAGCAGGCGAGGAAGCGGTGAACGAGTATAGTAAGCGCTTACATATCACCATCTTTAGGCCATCTATTGTCTTTGGTCAGCACGACAGTTTCTTTAACCTGTTTGCCAATTTGGTCAAACTATTGCCAGTGATTGTATTGGCTAAACCAGAGGCCAAATTTCAACCGATTTGGGTAGAGGACGTCGCGACATGCTTTGTCAATGCCATAGACAATACCGCCACCTTTGGTAAAACTTATGAGCTGGGCGGGCCGCAAGTCTATACCTTCCGTGAGTTAATCCAAAAAGTCATGGCCATTTTAGGCACGCAACGGCCGATTATTGGGCTGAATGATCAGTTGTCTTACCTACAAGGCTTTGCTATGGAGTTTTTGCCAATTAAGCTGATGAGCCGCGACAATGTGCGCTCGATGGCGGTGGACAATGTTACCAGCCAAAATCGCGTGGCAGAATTAGGTGTGTCGCTGATGCCACTAGAAGCCATTGTGCCTAGTTATTTGGTCAATGCCACGCCGCGTGGCGCGTATGATGCGTTTCGCAGTGCCGCAGGCCGTGCCATTAACGCCAAACGATAACCGGGTGATTGATTGACCTTAAGGTGTCAGCCTCAGGTAAGCCTATGAAAGTTTATTGTGTCGGCGGCGCGGTGCGCGATGCTTTACTAGGCTTGCCAGTGCAAGACCGCGATTATGTTGTGGTCGGTAGCACAGCGGAGGACATGCTCGGTTTGGGCTATCAAGCAGTGGGTAAAGATTTTCCCGTGTTTTTACACCCCACTACGCACGAGGAATATGCGCTTGCGCGTACTGAGCGCAAAACGGCTAAGGGCTATAAAGGCTTTGTGGTGCATGCCTCGCCTGAGGTCACTTTGGAACAAGATTTAGCCAGACGCGACCTCACCATCAACGCCATTGCGCAAGCCGCAGATGGTAGCATCATCGACCCGTTTAATGGCCTTGCCGATATTCAGCAAAAAGTGTTGCGCCATGTCAGCCCAGCGTTTACGGAAGACCCTGTACGCATACTCAGGCTGGCACGTTTTGCGGCGCGTTTTACTGACTTTAGCGTAGCGGCAGAAACACAAGACCTGATGCAGCAGATGGTGGCGGCAGGCGAGGTGGATGCGTTGGTGCCAGAGCGTGTGTGGCAAGAGTTAGCCAAAGGCTTAAGTGAAACAAAACCTAGCCGCATGTTTGCAGTGCTGCGGGCTTGCGGCGCTTTGCAAAAACTGTTGCCAGAGCTGGACCGTTTATGGGGCGTGCCACAACCTGCCCTGCATCATCCCGAAATCGATACCGGCGTGCACGTCATGATGGTGGTGGATTATGCTGCACAACAAGGGTTTAGTTTGCCAGTGCGCTTTGCTGCGCTGACCCACGATTTAGGCAAAGGCACCACACCACAAGAGATTTGGCCTAGACATATCGGCCATGAGCAGCGCAGTGTGGATTTGCTTAAAGCGATTTATCAACGGTTGCGCATCCCTAACGATTGTAAAGACTTGGCGAATATGGTGGCCAAGTATCATGGCAAACTGCATGCTGTACCGCATATGAAGCCTAGTACTGTGCTGACATTTTTGATGGAGTTAGACGCTATCCGACAACCTTTACGTTTTGCTGAATTTTTGAAAGCCTGTGAAGCCGACTCTAGGGGTAGAACTGGTTTGGAGAATTGTCCTCTGCCAGAAGCCGCCCAGTTACAGCAAGCGCTAGCTAAAGCCATGCAAGTCAATGCAGGTGAAATCGCACAACGCTACACCGATAGCGAACAAATAAAAGCGGCGATTTACGCCGCCCGTCTAGAAGCTATTGAGACCATGTACTAAAGCCATTTGTACTAAAACTATAATCTAAAGCGTGACTAATGGATGTTGAGGTATTGCTGAATGACAAATTTAGCGACAAAGCCAAGGAGGCCAAAAGTGAGCGCCAAAAACAACGCCAATGTACCGGTTTTGCCCGCTTTACATTTCCATGCCAAATTGCCGACGATAAAAATCATCAGTAGCATCAAGCCACCCACACCGTAGGTCAAACCAAATTCGGTAATCTGCGCCTCGGTAAACCCAAATACGGTATTGTTCATCTAAATATTAGCTACTTTATGGTTTGATTATTTGTTGTGCAGAAATGGTTAACTGGCAGCGTGGATTAAGCGCTGCATCATCGCAATATGTTCGCTAGAAAAATCCAAGGGCTTGCGTTTAAAACCACTTTTGGCAAACTGCTGCCAACGCCCCACCACATAGCAGGTCATTAAATTGGCCAAGGCACTTGGGTCTGGTTTACTGGCGTCTTCTGCCACCGCTATGCGCAAACTCTGTTTAATGCTGGCTTCAATCCTGTCATGCAATTGGTTGATGCGCAATTGCAGTGTATCGTTTTCGTTCACTAATGCATCACCCGTCAGCACTCGCGTCATGCCTGGGTTTTTCTCGGCAAAGCGTAACAACATGCTGACAATGAGTTGCACTTGTTTGGTGCCGTCCATTTCATCGGTGGTAATTTTATTAATTACGCCAAAAATAGAGCTTTCAATAAACGCAATCAAGCCTTCAAACATTTTGGCTTTGTTGGCAAAGTGTCTGTACAAGGCAGCTTCTGAGACCTCCAGTTTAGCCGCCAGTGCGGCGGTGGTGATTTTTTCTTGCTTAGGCGCTTCTAACATTTGCGCCAGCGTTTCTAAAATTTGCTGTTTACGGTCTACTGCCATGATTTTTCCCCAAAGATTGCTAATAATTGATTATAGCTTAAGGTGAGTGAGTGCTAACACTGAGTTAAGCCGATAATCGACATAATTTGGTTTATGCAATTTTTTGCTAATCCAAATGGTTTGCATGCCTAGGCGTTTGGCGGTCATTAAGGCGGGCAAATTATCTTCCAACATCACACAGTCTTTGGGGTTCACTCTTAAGGTATCTATTAAACGGTTAAAGCCACGTACACTGGGTTTAGCATGAAATTGGGTAGATTCCACACTAAAAATCAGCTCAAAACAGTCAGCTATCCCCATCAGCTCTAGCACGCGCATGGCATAGTCTTTAGGAGCGTTAGTGAATACACACTTACGTCCTTTTAGGCTTCGTAACATATGACGCAAACGTTTGACTTGGATCACCATATTGGGTAAATCCATCAAAGCATGGGTTTCTTTAAGGAAATGATAGGCGTCTACACCATGATGACGCATTAAGCCTTTTAAGGTGGCGCCATATACGCGCCAATAATGTTGGCGTAATTGTTGTGCTGAAGGCTCATCCAGATCTAACTGCTGCATGATGTACTCCGTCATAGCGCGATTCATCACCGGAAAGATATGCGCCGAGGCGTTATGTAAGGTGTCGTCTAAATCAAAAATCCAGATTTTATTGGTCATAGTGTCAGCTATAAAGTGTCGCAAGCGACTTGTTTGCGCTAGATCAAACAGGGTGCTTGAATTCTGTATTTTAATCCATATATACACCTTAGCAGCCACTAGGCTGATTTTTCAAACTGATGATTTCGAGGAGAAGATGATGGTAAGTCTGACACGTGTTGATCCATTTGAAGATGTGTTTAGAGGTTTTTTTCGTCCAGTGCGCTTAGAAGATGCACCCAATATACAAATGAAGATTGATGTTAAAGAAGATGAGCACGCTTACAAGGTGCTGGCAGACATTCCTGGTGTCAATAAAGAGGATATTCTTGTCAATATCGAAAGTAATCATGTCTCGATTGGGGCGGAAACCAAGCAGGAAAAAGAAGTAAAAGAGGGTGAGCGCGTGCTGCGCGCCGAGCGTTACTATGGCAAGATAGAACGCAATTTTAGCTTAGAGCATGAGGTGGATGAAGGTGCCGCCAGCGCCGCCTACAACAATGGTGTTCTAGAGTTGACCCTGCCTAAAAAAGTAAGCCGCGCGGCAAAACGCTTGACCATTAATTAATGCGCAGATGCATTAATGGCTTTAAACTAGTAATAAAAAAGCGGCCCAAGTGCCGCTTTTTTATTAGTGCCGCTTTTTTAATCCAACTAGCAATCGCTAGATAGGGCTATTTTGCTTTAATCAGCGTACCCACCCCTTCATCGGTGAGTACCTCTAACAATAAGGCGTGTTCAACACGGCCATCAATTATATGCACCGATTTCACGCCGCTGCGCGCTGCATCTAATGCAGAACTGATTTTTGGCAACATGCCGCCAGACAGCGTACCGTCTTCCACCAAGTCATCAATTTGCTTAGGGGTCAGTCCGGTGAGTAAAGTGCCGTTTTTATCCAATACACCCGGCGTATTGGTGAGTAAAATGAGTTTTTCTGCGTTGAGAATTTCCGCCAGTTTACCTGCCACCACATCGGCATTGATGTTATAGGTTTCACCGTCTTTACCTACGCCTATCGGCGCCACTACAGGAATAAAATCGCCACTGTCTAGAAAGTTGATAATACTAGGGTCGATGGCGGTAATTTCGCCGACTTGCCCAACATCTATCATTTTGCTTGGGTCTTTCATGTCTTCCATTAGCAATTTTTGGGCATGAATAAAGTTACCGTCTTGCCCAGTCAGGCCTACGGCTTTACCGCCGTGGCGATTAATCAGATTAACGATTTCTTTATTCACCTGACCACCCAGCACCATTTCCACCACGTCCATGGTTTCTTCGTCGGTGACGCGCATGCCTTGAATAAACTCACCTTTTTTGCCCAGTTTATCCAGCATTTCATTGATTTGCGGGCCACCACCATGTACCACCACAGGGTTCATGCCGACCAATTTGAGCAATACCACATCTTGTGCAAAACACTCTTTCAAATGCGCATCGGTCATGGCGTTGCCGCCGTACTTAATGACGATGGTTTTATCAAAAAAGCGTTTTATATAAGGCAGCGCCTCTGAAAGTGTGTTGGCTTTTTGCGCCGCTGTGGTTTCGTTAAGCATAATATGTGGCCTATGACCGATTAAAAGTAACCGTGATTGTATCTAAAAAAGTTAGCATGCTTAGCGCTTTGTACAGAAACATTTTGTTAAATTTTTGTTTCGCAAACCACAATTTGCAAAACGGGCTAAAGCGGCTTGATAAATACCTTGGATTTACGTTGATAGTTGTACAGTTGCTGTTTTTCTTGTGGCAATTGTTCCACTGTCATTTCGGTAAAGCCGCGCTCTAAAAACCAATGTTCAGTACGGGTGGTTAAACAAAACAGTTGGCTACAGCCCAGTTTTTTGGCTTGTACTTGGCAATAATTAAACAATTTATCGCCACGGCCGCCGCCTCTGTATTCCGGGTCGATGGCTAAGCAGGCAAATTCCGCCATCTGCTCAGCATTAAAAGGGTACAACGCAGCGCAGCCTATGGTGCGGTTGTCATGCTCCATCACATAAAAATGGTTGATTTCCATTTCGATGCGCTCACGGCCACGCCGTACTAAAATGCCTTCACTTTCCAGCGGCTCGATGAGTTTTAAAATGCCACCCACATCGTCAATATTGGCTTGGCGCATGGTTTCCAATGGCAGTTCGGTCACCATGGTGCCGATGCCGTTATGGGTAAACAGTTCTTGAATAATGGCACCATCAATATGCCGCGAAATCAAATGCGTACGCGCCACGCCTTGCTCGCAAGCACGCACCGCGGCAGGTAAGTAATAATTCACGTCTTCTGAGAAGTGAATAGGCTCGTCACTTTCTTGCACATTTTTAAGCAGGTTTTTGGCTTTTTCTGCTGTCATTTCGCGCAGCAATTCACCGCGTAAATTGTGGATACCCTCGGAATCCATTAGGAAAATCAGTTTTTCTGCATCGAGCGCAATCGCAGTGCTCACGGCTACATCTTCCAAGCTTAAGTTAAACACTTCACCTGTGGGCGAGTAACCCATGGGCGATAGCATGACTAACTCATTGTCATCTAAGCGTTTTTGAATGCCAATGGCATCAATTTTGCGCACTTCGCCTGTATGTTGCAAATCCACGCCATCACGCACCCCCAGCGGCTTGGCGGTCACAAAATTGCCACTGGCCACGCGGATATCAGCACCCGCCATTGGCGAGTTGGCGATGCCCATAGACAGCAACGCTTCTATTTCTACGCGCACCGCACCATTGGCTTCTTTCACCGCCTCCATGGCTGCATCATCGGTAATACGCAAACCGTTATGAAACGCTGGCACTAATTTATCACGTTTTAATCGCTGCTCCACTTGCGGCCGAACGCCATGTACTAACACCAAACGTACCTCTAAACTGGCCAGCAAATTTAAATCATGTGACAAGGCAATAAATTGGTTCTCGCTGACCACTTCGCCACCAAATGCAATGACAAACGTACTGCCACCAAAGGCGTGTATATAAGGCGCGGCCGAGCGAAACCAATGCACAAAATCTTGCGTGTTTGCGCTATTAAGCGTGGTGCTGACCACGTGGTTTTGCTGATGCGCGTGTGGTATAGCATCACCTTCAGCAAACAAGGTGGCGGGTGTGGTATGTAATGCGCTGGCAATTTTACGCAGCAATGTTTCGCTCACGCCTAATTCGCCGCGCTCTATGCGTGATAAATTGCCAGCATCCGAATGCGTCAGTTGCGCTAATTGTTGCAAGGTCATGTGCTGGGTTTTGCGTAAACGACGGATGTGATGGCCAAGCGACATAAATAGCACCTAAATTTGTAATTAATACAATTATAGATACTTATTTGTGATTAATACAAAAAATATCGCAATTATATGAAGAAATTTGCTAATTTATGTAAATTAGAAATCGCCCCATAAGGTTTGCATACTGGCAATCGCTGTTAATGCGGCAGTTTCAGTGCGTAAAATTCTTGGTCCTAATAAAATAGACTGAAAGCCATGCGCACTTGCAGTGTCTATCTCATGCTTATTAAGTCCACCTTCTGCGCCTATCAGTAATTGAATCTCATGCGCTGGTTTGGGCATGTCTTGCAAGCGCGATGCGCCCACTGGATTAAGCAAAATGCGGCAACTGGCTTGCTTTGGGTTGTTGGCTAGCCACTGACTTAAGGTCACCGGCAAGGCAACTTTAGGCACTTTAGCGCGGCCAGATTGCTCGCAGGCCGAAGCCACGACGCCTTGCCAATGTTCTAAGCGTTTTTCGGCGCGTTCAAGGTTGAGCTTGACTACGCTACGCTCGGTAGAAATCGGTTGTATGCGCATCACGCCCAGTTCTACTGCTTTTTGTAACGTGTAATCCATACGGTCGCCACTGGAAATGCCTTGTAACAGGGTGATGTTGAGCGGTGATTCATTCTCTAAAAGGGTGCTAGACAGTACTTTAACCAGCACTGTGCTTTTTTTTACCTCAATCAGCTCGCAGGCATAATCTAAACCATCACCATTAAAGATAATTGCTTGATCACCTGCTATCATGCGTAACACGCGCGCGGCATGGGCTGCAGCGGAGGCTGGTAGCACGATGGTTGCACCTATGGTTAGCGGATCAGGGCAATAAAAGCGGTGTTGTGACATGAGCAGCAAAGTTTAAAATGGTAAGATGCAAATTATAGAATGATTGGAGCGTACCATGGCAAGTATCAATCCCCCCGTATGTGATTTTGGCTGGCATGCGCCAGACTTTAATTTACAAAATGTGGATGGGCAGTGGCACACGCGTGACCAATCCATGGGCGAACGTGGCTTACTGGTAATGTTTATTTGTAATCATTGCCCCTATGTCAAAGCCATTTTGCCGCGCTTGATTGCCGATGTGCGTGCGCTAAAACTATTAGGCATCAATACAGTGGCCATTATGTCCAACGATCCTAGTGATTACCCTGAAGATAGTGTGCAAAATATGCAGAAAATTGCCACAGAGATGGCGTTTCCATTCCCCTATTTGCTGGATGCCACGCAAGAAGTGGCCAAAGCGTATGGCGCAGTCTGCACGCCGGATTTTTTTGGCTTTAATCGCCAAGGCCAATTGCAGTACCGTGGCCGCTTTGATGAAAGCCGCAAAGAAACCGCGCCCAACAGCTCACGTGATTTATTTTTAGCGATGCAAGAAATTGCGCGTACTGGGCAAGGCCCACAAACACAAATCGCCAGTATTGGCTGCAGTATTAAATGGAGTGAAGCATGAGCGATAAAAAACTAAAATGGGGCATCCTTGGTGCGGCTAGGGTCAATGAGCGCTTACTTCCAGCCATTATAGAAGCGCCTAACGCGCAATTGGTGGCGATTGCTAGCCGCCGTGCCGGGGCGGCAAAAGCAACGTTACAAAAATATGCGCCGTGTTATGCAGAAGGTGTGCAATGTTATGACGATTTAGACAGCTTGATTACCGATAAGAATGTAGAAGCGATTTATTGTCCGATGGCCAATGAGGAGCATGCCGAATGGGCGCTCAAAGCGATACAGGCGGGTAAGCATGTACTAATAGAAAAGCCGATGGCGACGCAGTTAAGCGATATTAAAGCCATAGAGGCGGCGGCAACCCAAGCTAAAGTGAAAGTGATGGAAGGTTTTATGTACCGCTTTCATCCGCAACACCAGCGTTTACAGGCCATTGTTGATTCTGGTTTGATTGGCGATGTGTTGTCAGCGCGTGCTTCGTTCTCTTTTTTAATGAAAGAAGCACGCATGTACCGTATTAATCGCAGCATGGCAGAAGGCGGCGGGGCAATGTGGGACATAGGCCCTTATGCGATCCATAGTTTGCGTTGGTGCTTTCAGCAAAACGGCGTACCGGCAGAGCCAGTCAAAGTCATCGCCCACGCCAAACTTAACCCACATGGCGCCGATTTGGTCACCAGTGGCGTATTAGATTTTGGTTTAGATGCACAAGGGCGCGCGCGGTTTGGTCAATTTGACATTAGCTTTGAACGCTCGCGTAAATCGGAATATGAGATTATTGGTACCAAGGGTTGGGTAAAATGCCATGCCGCTTGGGTGTTTCAAAATGATGTACCAGTGGTGAGTTGGGCCACAGAAGACGGCAAGTTCGGCGAAGAGCATTTTGCCCCAGCCAATCATTTTAATTTAGAAATTGAACACTTTAGTGATTGCGTATTAAACGATAAAGCGCCGTTATTGACGTTTACCGATGCTAAAGGCAATTGTCTAGCGATTGAAGCTGTGTTGGCTGCCGTACATGCCAATAGCTAACAAAAAATAAATGCGCAAATTAAGCATTTAACAATGTTTAATTTGTAGCTAGCAGGGCGAATAGATTGTGCTTTGCACTTGCCCTAAATCGCTATCTAAGCAATAATTTAGCCTTTGCAAAAAAGTGGTTATTAATTCCTGCTTTTTTAAGAATTCAAGCAAGGTTTTAGTGCATTTTATATAAGACCTCAAGTAACTAAACATTAGGGAGATTACAATGGCAACGCGTAATGATCTAGCCAACGCCATCCGTGCGTTATCGATGGATGCAGTACAAAAAGCAAATTCTGGCCACCCAGGCGCACCTATGGGCATGGCGGAAATTGCAGAAGAATTATGGAATAACCACTTAAGCCATAACCCAAAAAATCCAAAATGGGCAAACCGCGACCGCTTTGTACTTTCTAATGGTCACGGTTCTATGCTGATTTATTCACTTTTGCATCTTTCAGGCTACGATTTAGCCATTGAGCAATTAAAATCGTTCCGTCAGTTGCACTCACAATGTGCTGGCCACCCAGAATACGGCTATGCTGCTGGTGTGGAAACCACCACGGGTCCATTAGGTCAAGGCATTGCCAACGGCGTGGGTTTTGCCATGGCAGAAAAATTATTAGCCAGCCAGTTCAACAAACCAGGCCACGAGATTGTTGACCATAGCACGTATGTGTTCTTAGGCGACGGCTGTATGATGGAAGGCGTTTCGCATGAAGCGTGTGCGTTGGCCGGTACTTGGGGCTTAGGCAAGTTAACAGCGTTCTGGGATGACAACGGTATTTCTATCGACGGTCATATCGAAGGTTGGTATACAGACGACACGGCTAAACGTTTTGAAGCTTACGGCTGGCACGTGCAATCAGTAGACGGTCATGATGTAGCAGCCATTGGTGCTGCCATTACTGCGGCTAAAAAAGTCACAGACAAACCATCATTGATTTGCTGTAAAACCATTATTGGTAAAGGTTCACCTAACAAATCTGGCTCACACGATTGCCACGGTTCTGCTTTAGGTGATGACGAAGTCGCCGCAACGCGCGCTGCCATTGGTTGGCCACATGCCCCATTTGAAATTCCAGCAGACGTATACGCTGGTTGGGATGCAACAGCTAAAGGTGCTAAAGCCGAAGGTGATTGGAACGCTAAATTTGATGCGTATGCTAAAGCTTACCCAGCAGAAGCCGCTGAATTCAAACGCCGCATGGCAGGTGAGTTACCAGCTAACTGGAAAGCAGAAACAGACAAAATCATTGCAGCAACTAACGAAAAAGCAGAAGGCAATGCTTCACGTAAAGCGTCACAAAACGCCATTACTGCATTAGCCCCATTATTGCCAGAGTTCTTAGGCGGCTCTGCTGACTTAACCGGTTCTAACTTAACCGCAGCGTCTAGCTTTAAACACGTCAGCGGCAAAGAGCCAGGCAACTATATCTCTTACGGTGTACGTGAGTTTGGTATGGCAGCGATTATGAACGGTATGGCATTGCACGGTGGCTTGTTGCCATTTGGCGGTACTTTCCATATGTTCTCAGACTACATGAAGAGCGGTATGCGTATGTCTGCATTAATGCATCAACGTGTTGTGTATGTACTAACGCATGACTCTATCGGTCAAGGTGAAGACGGTCCAACGCATCAACCAGTAGAAAACACTTCTGGCTTACGTTACATTCCGCGTATGGATGTATGGCGTCCAGGTTCAGCCACTGAAACTACAGTGGCTTGGGTGGCAGCAGTAGAGCGTGCAGAAGGTCCTTCTAGCTTAGTATTGTCTCGTCAAAACTTAGCCAGCATTAAACACGAAGCGTCACAATTAGCGGCGATTCGTAAAGGTGGCTATGTGTTCTCTGATTGCGCAGGTAAAGCCGATTTGATTATCATCGCTAACGGTTCTGAGTTAGATTTGGCTGTGAAAGCGGCGGCTGAGTTAACGGCAGCTGGTAAGAAAATCCGTGTGGTGTCTATGCCATCAACCAACGTGTTTGATCGTCAAGACCAAGCCTATAAAGACAGTGTATTAACAGCAGGTGTTAAACGTGTAGCGGTAGAAGCAGCACACCCAGACTTCTGGCGTAAATATGTAGGCCTAGATGGTGCAGTAGTGGGTATCGACACCTTTGGTGAATCAGCACCGGGTGGCGCACTGATGAAACACTTTGGCTTTACAGTGGAAAATGTTGTGAATGTTGCTAAAACTGTACTTTAATTTAATTAAAGTAATTTGATTTACAGCAAGCGTTAACCTAAAGAGCCTCTACAAGAGGCTCTTTTAACTTGATAAACTGAATATACTAATTAGAAATTGGGGTTGATATGACAGTACGGGTGGGGATCAACGGATTTGGACGGATTGGGCGCATGGTGTTGCGTGCCGCGATACTAGAGCCAGAATTTAAAGACATTGAAGTAGTAGCCATTAATTGCTCCTATGACATTGATTATATGGCGTATATGCTGAAGTATGACTCAGTGCACGGCAGGTTTAATGCCGATGTACAAACAGACGGCGGTCATTTGGTGGTGGATGGCAAAAAAATCCATGTTACGGCAGAACGTGACCCTATCAATATTGATTGGGCCATCAGTGGCGCCGAAATTGTGGTGGAATCAACCGGTGTGTTTTTGACGCAAGATACCTGCCAAGTGCATATTGATCGCGGCGCTAAAAAAGTTGTGCAGTCCGCACCCGGTAAAGACGATACCCCTATGTTTGTCTATGGTGTAAATCACCAAGCCTATCAAGGTCAAAGTATCGTGTCTGCAGCCTCTTGCACCACCAACGGTTTAGGCCCACTGGTCAAAGTGTTAAACGACGCTTTTGGTATTAAGCGCGGCTTAATGACAACCGTGCATGCGGCTACCGCCTCTCAAAAAACAGTGGACGGTACCAGTAAAAAAGACTGGCGCGGCGGTCGTGGCGTGTTTGAAAATATCATCCCCTCAAGTACTGGCGCTGCCAAAGCCGTCGGTAAAATTATTCCAGCCTTGGATAAAAAAATCACCGGTATGGCGCTGCGTGTGCCTTCAGCCGATGTGTCTGTGGTAGATTTAACGGTAGAACTCAATACAGAAACCACTTATGAAGCCGTATGTGCTGCCATGCAAGCTGCAGCGCAAGGCGAGATGAAGGGTGTGTTGGGTTATACCGAGGATAAAGTGGTGTCGACTGACTTCCGCGGTGAGCCAGCCGCCAGCGTATTTGATGCCGATGCTGGCATTATGTTGGATGCGACGTTTTTGAAAGTGGTGGGTTGGTATGATAATGAGTATGGGTATACCTGTAATCTCATGCGTCTAGTGCAACACATTGCTGATTAAGTACCTGCACGCGCGAATTGCGGCGTTGCGCAGTGCTCACTTCCTCGCCTACCTACTAGGTAGGTCTCGGTCGTTGCGCGCTGTGCGCTGTGCGCCCAGCACTTCATCGCGTTCACCAACTTAATACTAGCATGTTGTAATTTGGCGTGCACCTGTTTGTGGCTATCGTGTTCTGTCTTACGCTTAACTTGTTGTGATGTTTAAATTCAAAGGAAAAGTATGAAGTTTATCAAAATGACTGATTTAGATTTGCGCGGTAAACGCGTATTTATCCGTGCCGATTTAAACGTCCCGGTGGCTGATGGCAAAGTGACGTCCGATGCGCGTATTACTGCGTCTATGCCAACCATAGAGTTTGCTCTAAAAGCCGGTGCCAAAGTCATGGTGACTTCTCACTTGGGTCGTCCGGAAGAGGGTGTGTATTCAGTAGAAAATTCGCTACAACCTGTGGCCGATGTGATGGCTGAAAAACTGGGCAGACCTGTGCGTTTAGTCAAAAATTGGTTAGCACCTAACGCGCCAGCCGATAGCTTAACGGTGGAAGATGGCCAGCTGATATTGCTAGAAAACTGCCGGTTTAATAAAGGCGAAAAGAAGAATAACGATGAGTTAGCCAAGCAATATGCGGCGCTATGTGATGTGTTTGTGATGGATGCGTTTGGCACTGCGCACCGTGCAGAAGCTTCCACCCATGGCATTGCCAAGTTTGCGCCGATTGCCTGTGCTGGCCTGTTACTCACTGAAGAGTTGGATGCGCTGACTAAAGCCTTACTAAACCCTAAGCGCCCAATGGTGGCGATTGTCGGGGGTAGTAAAGTGTCAACCAAACTCACCGTATTAGAAAGCTTGTCAGAAAAGGTCGATCAACTGGTGGTCGGCGGTGGTATTGCCAATACCTTTTTGAAAGCAGTTGGTAATGAAGTCGGTAAATCGTTATGTGAAGAGGATTTAGTGCCTACCGCCATTCAATTAATGGACAAAATGCGTGCACGCGGCGCAGCTGTGCCGATTGCCGTGGATGTGGTGTGCGGCAAAAAGTTTGATGCCAACGAACCTGCCATTAAGAAAGAGATTGCTGATATTACCGCGGACGATATGATTTTTGATATCGGCGCAAAATCGGCTGCTGAGCTGGTGGAAATCATTAAAAATGCTGGTACTGTAGTGTGGAATGGCCCCATTGGTGTGTTTGAATTTGACCAGTTTGGTGACGGCACGCGTACCATTGCCAATGCCATTGCTGAAACTAATGCGTTTACCTTAGCCGGTGGCGGTGATACTATTGCAGCGATTCAGAAATACGGCATAGAAAGTAAGATCGATTACATTTCTACCGCAGGCGGTGCTTTCTTAGAATTTTTGGAAGGCAAAACCTTACCAGCAGTAGAAATTCTAGAGCAGCGTTATCAAGCGTAATCTTTTTCATTAAAGATTGTCATACCCGTGTAACCATTTGTAGATTCAATGTGATTTACAACGAAATGGTCTCCAAAAGAGACCATTTTTTATGGCTAGCATTAAAGTTGCTTAATACACTTAGTAAATATCACTTTGGAGATAGACAATGGCTATAAGAGTTGGCATTAACGGCTTTGGTCGTATAGGGCGCATGGTACTACGCGCCGCATTAAATCAGGCGGAGTTCGGCGATATCGAAGTCGTGGCCATCAATGGCATTGAAGAACCAGAGCATATGTTGTACATGTTGAAGTACGACTCAGTACATGGCAGATTTGGTTTTGATGCACATTTTGAGGGCGAAAACCTTGTAGTGGACGGCAGAAAAATTAGATTATCTGCTCACATGAATCCAGCTGAGATTGATTGGGCGGCTGTCAATGTCGATGTGGTTGTTGAGTGCACCGGTGTATTTTTAACCAAAGAAACCTGCCAAGCGCATATTGATGCCGGCGCAAAACGCGTGGTGCAATCCGCCCCCGGCAAAGATGATACGCCGATGTTTGTGTATGGCGTCAATCATCATAGTTATAAAGGTGAGACCATTGTGTCGGCTGCTTCTTGCACTACCAACGGTCTAGCGCCTATCGTCAAAGTATTGCACGACCATTTTGGCGTCAAACGCGGTTTAATGACAACCGTACATGCCGCCACCGCTTCACAAAAAACCGTGGATGGCACCAGCGCTAAAGATTGGCGCGGTGGCCGTGGCGTATTTGAAAATATCATTCCTTCCAGCACGGGCGCAGCCAAAGCGGTAGGAAAAGTCATCCCCGCGTTAAATAAAAAACTGACTGGTATGGCGTTACGTGTGCCCTCTGCCGATGTATCGGTAGTGGATTTAACGGTGGAACTGGAACGCGAAACGAGTTATGAAGCCATTTGTGCTGCCATGCAAGCCGCTTCATTAGGCGAGTTAGAAGGCGTATTGGCTTATACAGAAGAGCAAATGGTATCCACAGATTTCCGTGGCGACCCTGCTGCCAGCACCTTTGATGCGGCCGCCGGTATTATGTTAGACGCTACCTTTGTTAAGGTGATTGCTTGGTACGACAATGAGTACGGCTATACCTGCAATTTGATTCGCTTGGTACAGCATGTTGGGCATTACAAGGTGGCTAAAAAAGTCATCACCACAGAAGATCTAGAGTTGGCTGTCGCGGTTTAACAAGCGTATAGTCCATACACATGGCAAGCTGTTGCACATGCATATAGCCATTACGCATGGCTAATGTGAATGCGTTTAAATGGGGGAGCCATTGTGCTTCCCTTTGTTTTTTAAGGAATAAGCATGCAACGTAAAACTAAGATAGTCGCCACTTTAGGCCCCTCTTCCAGTAGTGAAGAAATGATTGCGCGTTTAATTACAGCAGGCGTCGATGTGGTGCGCCTGAATTTCTCGCACGGTACAGCGCAAGACCATATGCAGCGCGCTCAGATTGTCCGCGCTATTGCCACCAAGCTCAATCGCCCAATTGGTGTGTTATGTGATTTACAGGGTCCCAAAATTCGCATCGGCAAGTTT
>DASWSZ010000049.1:0-2894 GCA_036402395.1 Methylophilus sp. | reverse complement strand
AGGCTTTGGCTGAGGTGTAGGCTTTTTCTTCAACCGATTCCAGATTTTTTTGTGGCGTTTTGTATTCGATTTTAACCCAGGCTTTTTTATGTGGCTTTTGGTCAACAATGGATTGTTTATCTATGAATAGTCTGGCGTACGGATTTTCACCAAGTTTTACCCAGGCTGCTGCTTGGCAGGGCGCCGCCATGCTGGCGCTTAGCGCAAAAATCCATAATAGGCGTTGTAGTGCTAGGTGTGCTGTCATAGCTGCGTAATTCACTCAAGGATGTCGCCGTCGCCACATCGATTATCTAGATAACAGCGCTATTATGCCTAGCGTGCAAGCTGATTGAAGGTGGGAATAATGCGGGTTTAAGCACTTAGTTTGCGCTTTAAAGCACACGCTAGCTTGGCCACTAAGCGCTATTCCTATGAAAAACTTATTGATTAATCTGCCATTGCTCAATCAATAACTTCAAATTAAGCTTATCATTTTTTAACGTGACTTTGCCCGGCAGGCTGGTGCCTGCTTGCGTACTGTAGTGTTCATAGGCAATCTGCCAGCCATCTTGCGCTAGTGTTAACAACCTGCCTTGCTCGTCCCAAGTAGAGGCTGTGATGGTGGATGCGGTGGGTTTGCCCAACGCCCAATCGCTGAGGCCAGCCAATGGTAAGCGCCAGCCCAATGTTTTTTCTGTCAGTGTTTCGGCGTTATCTGCTTTAATCACTTTGTTGTCGGAAGTGGTCAGCACGACTTCTTGCGTAGATTTTTTGATATTAGCGGCTTTGCTACCCAATGGAGTAAATAGGTCAATATGGTCTGTGCTGGGATGGTGCTCCCAAGTCATGCCGCCAGAAAAGCCTTTACCATTGGCATTGACACCCAGCCTGCCTTTTAGCATGTAGTGGTGTATCTGTGCTAGTTTGGCTAAATGTTGCGTATTTAGCGCAATATTGGAAGAGGGTTTGACCGCAGGTTGCGTGACGCAACCTGCAAGTAATACCAGCGCGAGCAACGGCAGCTGACGGACATTTAACAACACAGCGGGCAACGGCAAGGTAAGCAGTTAAATTTTAGATTTAAATTTTTTGGTGGTAGCCAATAACGCGCTGTTTTCTGGGTAAGCTTGCAAAGCCAGCGCCCATATTTTTTCGGCTTCTGCTTGTTGGCCTTGCTTCCATAACGCCTCACCCAAATGCGCTGCTATTTCTGGGTCTGCTTGAATAGCGTAGGCTTTGCGCAAATAATCTACCGCATTCGGCAAATCCCCTAAACGGAAATACACCCAACCTAAACTATCCATAATGTAATGGTCATTAGGCGATAGTTTAAGCGCGGTTTCTATCAGCGCTTTGGCTTCTACTAGTTTGATATTTCTGTCGGCATACGAGTAACCCAATGCATTGTAAGCGGCGGCGTAATCTGGCCGCATTTTAATCAGCTTGTATAGCTGTTCTTCCATCACTTCAAGCTTCATCAAGCGCTCTGCCGCCATGGCATAGTCGTAGATCAACTCGGGTGATTCTGGAAAGGTTTGCACAGATTTTTGCATTAAATCAAACGCTTCTTGGTAGCGTTTGGCTTGCCCCAGTAAATTGCCCTCGGTTTGCAACACTATAATTTGTTGTTCAGGCGCCAGTTCGTTGATGTCATCCAACATAGCTATGGCTTCATCCACATTGTTAGTTTTCGCCATCACATTGGCGGCCGATAAGCGGCCATCTAAATAAAATGCCCCGGTTTCAATTTTGTTATACCAAGTCAATGCACGCTTCAAATCGTTTTGCTTTTCAGCCGAGCGACCAAGATAGAGGTGCACCTGATTAGGCTCTTTAAAGCCAGTGTTAAGCGCTTGCTCAAAATATTGATCAGCCATTTTGGGTTCATTGGCATCTAACGATAACAAGCCAACCACCACAGCAATTTCTGGATTATTTTTTGAGCCGTCTATAATTTTGATCAATTCAGGCTTGGCTTCTTGGAATTGTTTCTGATTAACCAAGGCTTTGGCATAGGTTAAACGTACATCGTTAGCTTTAGGATGCTTTTTAAGAAAGCTTTTTAAATAATCCAAGCCCTTGTCTGGTGATTCCTTAAACAGAATTTGGCTGTAAATTTGCGCACTGAGCTCCCAGCCTGGGCGCAATTGGTCCGCTACCGCCAATTCTTTTTTGGCTAAATCCGCTTGATTGGCACCAAACGCAGCTTGTGCAATGGCAAAGTGCGCTTCTGGCAGGGTAGGGTAAGGCGCGGCAAATTCTTGTATGGCCGTCAGTACTTCTTGCTTATCTTTTTGATTGGCTAATAAGGTATTGATATACAAAAAGCCATTGGCGCGGGTGTCTGCATTGGCCAGTAATTTAGTAATAAACGGTTTGGCATCGCGTAAATTGCCGTTAGCCACCAACAACTGACTAGAGGCTTGTTGTGCTTCCAGTGAGTTAGGGTCTAGCTCGCCCCACAAAGTAGAGGCTTTGAGTGCTAACACGGGCTGATTGCCATAGGCGGCTGCTTTGGCTGCCCGCTCGGCTAAGCGTGGGTCGCGCGTTTGTTGCGCTAAATCTAAAAACAATTGGCTAGCCAATGATAGCTCGCCACGTTGCCCAGCAATTTCACCTAGTAAATACTTGTACACAAACTCCGCATTGGCTTGGGTGATTTTAGGCGCTACCGTTGTGGCAGTTTCTGCGTAAGCAGGCGCCACAGTTACAAAGCCCGCGCTCACAAAAGCTAAGGCCAGCGACAGTACGACTTTTTTAATTTTGGGCATGAATGTTTTCCAACCAAGGTGATTAAAGCAATTTTAAGAATCTACACATACTAGGTTTATGGCTATACAGTGTTTAGTCCGTGACAGTTAATGCAAGTTCATCCATAATTCAAGGTTGGACAATAATTTGTGAACGGATTT
>DASWSZ010000048.1:0-5334 GCA_036402395.1 Methylophilus sp. | reverse complement strand
TTTATTCCGGTGAATTTTTTTATTTCACGTGATTGTCGCTTGGTCGGCCGGCCCGCCCCGCGCTCACGCGCGGCAAAATCAGCATCACCTAACGCTTTTGCTTGATCACGCTTTGCTTTGCTGGCTGAGGTCTCCGTATACATCAGTGCCGCTTCTGGCGCGCCTCGACGCACTATAGATAAACCGGTCACTTCCACTTCAATTTCAAGGTCTTTATTGCGAATGGCAATCAGCATGCCCAACTTCACTTCTTTGGCATTCTTGGCTCGATCACCATCGACGCGCACTTTGCCTCCATCAACCGCATCCGCAGCCAGACTGCGCGTTTTAAAAAAGCGCGCCGCCCATAACCATTTATCTAAACGACAACTATTGTTTTGTGGTTCTGCCATGGTATTTACAAGACTATATGATTGAATCTCAAACTGTTCCGTACGCTTAGTGACTTAAGCGCTACTTTTTTTCAGGTGTAAATGATGGACATTTACCATCACCACCAGCAAAGCCACCATCGGGATGGCAAATAAGATGTCCAGTTTCATCATACAACTCACTTGGGATATCACAACATCTTGCTGGCACATAATAAACTGGTTTTCCATGGTATGTCGTCAGTTGCACTGTAATATTTGGATGCGATTTTTGATAAACATCCATTTTATTTTTGAGCCACACAGGCATATTTAGCTGATCTTGTGCAACGGCAACCACGCTAAATGCGGATAACAGAAAAACCAGTTTCAAGTTGTTCAGCATCACAATCGTTAAGCGTGACTATCGAGTTTGTGTGTACGCGCCTGATTGGCCTCCAGCGTTTTGCGATAACTAGCCAGCGCAAGCTGCGCATGACCCATCACGGTATGTTCTGGGTAAGCGCCCTCTGCATTTTGCGCACCCGCAGTAATGCCGGTCAAATACTCGATACCTTCTAGCACATGGTTGATGGTAATAATATGAAACTTGCCCGCTTTCACGGCTTCCACCACTTCGTTATCTAGCAGCAAATGGCGCTGATTACGTTTAGGAATGATCACCCCTTGCTGACCAGTCAACCCTAGCGCCAAACACACTCTAAAGTAGCCTTCAATTTTCTCATTCAGTCCACCTATCGGCATCACTTCGCCAAATTGATTCAACGCACCGGTCACCGCCATACCTTGCTTTAAAGGTAAGCCAGACATAGCTGACAGCAACGCAAATAACTCCGCACACGACGCTGAGTCGCCTTCCACACCATTATATTCTTGCTCAAACACCAAAGAGGCATTGAGGCTTAACGGCGCCAGTTGCCAAAAACTGGCACTGAGCCAGTTCTGTAAAATAAAAATGCCCTTGTCATGATTAGGGCCGCTTAAATTTACTTCACGATCAATATTAATCAAGCCGGTTTTGCCCGGATAACAACGTGCAGTAATTCTAATGGGCGAGCCAAAGCTGGCATCGCCCAGCTCTATATGCGTCAGCCCGTTGACTTGCCCCACCACTTCACCTTCTACTTGAATCAGCAATTCGTTATCAATAATCGAATCACGAATCTGCGACTCAAAGTATTGATTACGCTTGGCTTTGGCTAGAATGGCATCGCTGACATGTTGCGCGGTGACTACAGCTGCGCCCTGCGAGAACGCTACGCTTTCTAACATCAGTTGTTCTAAATAGGCAAAATTGGTGCTGATGCGGGTTTGGTCTTCTTCCAAGCGTTGCAAAGCGCTGATTAATAAGGCCAAGGCATCACGGCTAAAATGAGCGCATTGGTGTTGCTGACATTTTTGCGCCACATATCCGGCAATCGCTGCGTAATTTTCATGATTAGCCAAAATACGCTCGGCAAATTCGACTTTAATGGGGAAGTAATCAAAGAAATCCGGCTGACTATCTAAGCAATCATAAAAGTCCTCACGCGTAGCAATCACTACCAATTTCACATGTAAAGGCAATAAGGTGTTGCTGGCCAAATAGCCACTGCTTTGCGCACTGCTGGCGGTGTCTTCAATTTGTAGCGTCCCATTGCGCAAAAAACGATGCAGTTTTTCTATAATTTGATTACCGTTTTGCTCATCGTTCAGCACATCGCGCAGATGCAATAGCAACATGCCGCCATCGGCTTTGTGCAAATTACCGGCACGTAATCGAATAAAGTCTGGCATTAATGAGGCATCCGAGGCACTCTCCACCGAACCAAACAACGATTGCAAGCTAGGGTCGTTATCGTAAATAGTAGGTTGCGCTAAGTGTTGCAGCGCAGTGGCGCGCTGATCTACCATCAAATTGACGCGAAAGCGCGCAAAAAAGGCTTCGTTAATTAAGCCATCCAACATATTGTCGGATTCGCTAGGCGGTGGTGGCTGCCAAGCTTTTAAATAGCTCATTACTTCTAATTTAAGCAACTTAAAATAATGTGCTAATGCCTCACCATCGCCTTTAAAGCTTGTACTGAGCTGATCGCACATCTGCGTCATCCAAGTGTCGGCCTTTTTGATGATGGCGTCTGATGATTTAGCGGCGACAAATTGCGGCATTTCCTGCATCAAAGCCTGCGCAAACTGGTCCATCTCGGCACGTAGCTTTGCGCCCTGCCCGACCTTTAACTTTAGCAAAGTCGGCTGACCCAATTGCTCAAAATCGTACAAAGCGACTAAATCTTGCAGCGGCTTGGCTGTACTCGTCATTTTGGCCACTTCTTGCATGGCACTTTGCATTAGAGAGGTACGCCCACTGCCTTGCGCGCCCAATACCAACACATTAAAGCCGCGCTGTTGGATGGTTAAACCAAACAAGGCGGTTTTTTTGGCTTCACTTTGTGCCACCCATGCATGTGTTTCCATATGCTTAGCATCGGCATTGGCAATAAAATCGGCGGTGGTGGTAAAATTTAACGCGTCCAATGAAACCGACGCGTTTAGTTCATGTGCTTGAAGAATATGCATGTAATCCAATGTCTTTATGGTTGCCAGCGCTGTTGCGCGCTGTCGTCTGTTGCTTTTGCTTCTACCCAGCGCTCGCCAGCATCGGTGAGCTCTTTTTTCCAAAACGGCGCTTGGGTTTTCAAATAATCCATTATAAATTCGCAGGCCTGAAACGCCGCTTGTCTATGCGCGCTAGTCACTGCAACCAACACGATTTGATCGAGTGGTTGCAAAGTACCTACCCGATGAATAATTAAAGTATCAATAATATCCCAACGCGCTTTGGCTTGCTGTGCTATGGCCAACAGCGATTTTTCTGTCATGGCAGGATAGTGTTCTAGTGTAAGTGTGCTGACTTTATTGGCATCATTAAGATCGCGCACCAAGCCTATAAAGCTGGCCACGGCACCCACATTTGGGTTGTGAGCACGCAACTGGATAAGCTCTGCCCCCACATCAAAATCTGCGGTTTGTACTCTAACGCTCATTGTCCACCTGACCTTATTATCCGCCGGTGACTGGCGGGAAAAACGCCACTTCATCATTGGCGTGGATCACTGCCATATCATCGACCAATTCATGATTGATGGCGGCGCGCACCACTTGTTTGCCGCTAAATAAATTAGCCCAAGTATCGCCTCGTAATGCCAGCCAATTTTTAAGGCTGGTGACGCTGCTAATGTCTGCGGGCAAGTCTATTTCCTCGCTGGAGTAATTCACCGCTTCTTTAATGCGGGCAAAATATAACACTTTAATTTGCATAGGCTAGTTCTAAATAATCAATCAATGGTAATTACTATGGTTAATGGGCTTAGTCTTCTATATCGTCCAGCAAGTCCATGGGCTTATCGCTCAGCTCTACGCGCTCAATCTGCGCAAAACGGCGGGTGATTTTCTGGCTGCTAATGTGAACATCTTGCGCGTTTTCATGGGCTTGACGGATATTATCCGCCAATTTTTTCATACGTACATCAAAGCGCTCAAAGTCTTTACTTAACTTGCCTAGCTCATCCTTAATAATGTGTACCTGCTTACGCATTTCGACATCTTTAAGCACAGCACGTGCTGTATTCAACACCGCCATCAGCGTCGTCGGCGACACCACCCATACGCGCTTATTCATCGCGTAGTCGACGATTTCCGGATGATAGGCATGGATTTCCGCAAATACCGCTTCGGCTGGGATAAACATGACTGCACCATCAGACGTGACATTAGGGATAATATATTTGCTGGCAATGTCATCGACATGCTTTTTAATGTCGGCTTTAAATTGGCGCTCCGCTTGTGCTTGCACGGCTTCACTCAAGCTACTGTCAAACATGCGGTGATAATTTTCGAGTGGGAATTTACTGTCTACCGCCACCGTGCCGGTGGGTTCAGGCAAGAACAGCGCGCAATCTACGCGCGTGCCGTTGTCAAAGCTGTGTTGCATTTTAAAGCTAGCATTGGGCAAGACATTACGCACCAAACCCTCTAACTGCACCTCTCCATAAGCGCCACGACTGCGCTTATCTCCCAGCAATTCTTGCAGGCTGACCATATTGGTGCTTAAGCCGTCGATTTTCTTTTGCGCCTCATCGATGGTAGCCAAACGCGCCATCACGCTAATAAAGGTATCGTTGGTTTTCTTAAAACCCTCTTCCAAGCGCTCAGATACTTTGCCGCCAATGTCTTCCAAACGCGCATCGACTACTTTGCTTAAACTCTCAATGGTTTGTGTCAGGGTGGTCGTGGCTTTTAACATGGTGTCGTTAATGAGGACTTGTTGCGACTTGCCCTGCTCACTTAAGGTTTTATGCAGCGTTTCCAGCACGGTTTCACGCGTCTGTGCCAAGCTGTTACTTTGTGCCATTTGCAAGGCTTGCATGGCTTCACGTGTGGCCAACAGCTCTTGCGAGACAGCAGTTTTTAAGCGCTCGGCATTGTCCTGAGACACCGCGTTTAAGCGATCGGCTAATTTATTTAGCCCATCATGTAAATCCAGCAGCATGGCACGGTGTTTGTCTTCCAAATGCTGCAGCACATTGTCAGTTGCTTGTGTTTGAAGGGAGCGCCAAATCCACCACAGTAGCAGCAAAAAAATGAGCACTGTGACGATAAATTGCAAGGTGATGATATTCATAGGCTGGATTATAACGGATGTTACAGATGAACTTGCAAAAGCAAATAAAAAGCCCTTAAGCCTGAACTTAAGGGCACATTAATCAACACGACTGAGCGAAACAACACTCAAACGAGATGCATCATGGTGATGAATTTTTAACCACGGTGAGTGTAAGCACGCTTGAGGTAACGCCTTAGCACTACTAGCGCATCGTGTAAGTTTAGATGGCTTAACTGATGCTCATCATCGCATCAATCCCCCCAATTAATAACAACATTGCAAAGCTGATTAAAATTATTTTTATATTTAAACTCATACAGT
>DASWSZ010000047.1:0-8712 GCA_036402395.1 Methylophilus sp. | reverse complement strand
ATACGGCTTTTGCCGACAATTTCACGAATAGCTGTTTCTGCAACCCCGCGCATGTTCTCTTCAGTTTCACGGTTAGAGAACTGGAAGTTTTCTACCGACTTTAAATTATATTGCACGGCAAATTGGATATTGATGATGTTTTCATCATCGGTCAGCATCAAGGATTCGCGTAATTCATCACTGCGTGAATTGCCGCCTTCCACTGAGCGGTAGCCTACCTCAAGTGTACGTACTTGCTCCAAGTTAACGTTTTCTACACGCTCAACCGGAAACGGCACATGCCATCTAGGCCCTGGCAAGGTAGTTTCGATATGTTTGCCAAAACGCAACACCACGCCTCTAGAACCTTGATCAACAATATAAAAACCGGTGGCTAACCAAATCAAAGCAATCAGCCCTAAGACGGGCAAGACAGGGAAATCAATCTGCTTGCTGGGTGTGCTATTGCCACCACCGCCATCGGTTTTACCAAACAAGCCGTTTATTTTTTTGCTTAAATCACGAAACACCTCGTCCAAATCGGGCGGGCCTTCGTTGTTACGTTGTCCAAAGCCTGGAAACTTAATCATGCAATACTCCGAAAAATGTTACGCATACGCACTTTGCTCTGTGCTTAATTTTTTTAATACTTGTTGATATTCAATCAGTGCTAGCTTCAAATCGTCAAAGCCAGTGCCGTCCATCGCCGACACCCTAACCTTGCAAATATTACCATATTCGTTACGCTCTATTCCGGCTGGCATCGCCAGCTTGTCAATCTGATTGAGCACCAGAATTTGATGGACGTTGGCCGCACCTATTTCGTTCAACACATGATTCACTTGTGCAATCTGCGCTTCACGGTTAGTGCTCGAGACATCCACGACATGCAGCAACAAATCCGCTTCCGCAGCTTCTTCCAAGGTCGCACCAAACGCCTCAATCAGTGTGGTCGGTAAATGCTTGATAAACCCTACCGTGTCCGACAACACGATAGGCATGGCGTCTGTCATATGCATCTTGCGCGAAGTGGTATCCAAGGTAGCAAATAGCTTATCGGCTGCTAGCACTTCGGCGCGGGTTAAACGATTAAATAACGTAGATTTTCCGGCGTTGGTATAACCCACAATCGACACCGTCATTAAGTTAGAACGCTTACGCGCCTTGCGCTGCATGCCGCGCTGTTGTTTTAGCTTAGCCAGCTTTTCACGCAATTGTTTGACGCGCACCCTCAGCATGCGACGGTCTAGCTCTAGTTGCGCCTCACCTGGCCCACCACGTACACCAATACCGCCTTTTTGCCGTTCCAAGTGAGTCCAACCACGTACCAAGCGCGTCGATAAATGCTCGAGTTGCGCCAACTGCACTTGCAATTTACCTTCATGGGTTTGTGCGCGTTGCGCAAAAATATCCAGAATCAAAACAGTCCTGTCCACCACTCTGGCTTGTAGCAAGCGTTCTAGGTTACGTTGTTGGGAAGGACTGAGATCGTGATTAAAAGCCACCACTTTAGCTTCACTATTGTCTAGCATGAGCTTCAATTCGTCGGCTTTACCTGAGCCTATAAAATATTTGGCATCAGGCACATGGCGTTTACCTTCCACGGTGGCGCGAATCTGCATACCAGCCGTCGTCACCAATTGCCGCAGCTCTTGCAAGCTTTCTGCGTAATCGGCTTCGCCAAAATCGATACTTACTAATACAACAGCGTCACCGCCAGCAGGTCTATCAAACATTGATGCTTATTCTTCGGTATGCTCAGGAATATTCATGCTGACTGCGCGTGCCGGAACGATGGTAGAAATTGCATGCTTGTACACCATTTGCGTCACAGTGTTTTTCAACAAAATGACATACTGATCAAATGAATCGACCTGACCTTGCAGTTTAATGCCGTTGACCAAGTAAATAGATACTTGAACGTGTTCTTTCCTTAAGGCGTTCAAGAATGGATCTTGCAACATTTGCCCCTTATTGTTCATTATTATGCTCCTATGTAGTTTTAATAATCATTGGAGTTGCGCGGTTGGATTTGCAGCATCAATATGATTCATTGCTAATGACTATGATTGTACTATTTTGTTCCGATTTCAATAGCTGATGCGGATATATTCAGTTTAAATACGCTTTAATTCTAGAAATTGACTTTTCTTTACCTAAAATCGCCATCACTTGGTCAATACTGGGTGATTGCGCAATGCCTATCAGCATGACACGTAGTGGCATCGCTAACTTAGGAAATTTCAATTGGTGTGCTGTCACTGTTTCGTTCATCAGCGTATGAATGGCTTCTGCATGCCAAGCTAAGGCTTCTAGCTTGATTAGAAATTCGGCTAATACTGGCTTGATTTCTGGTGTGATGTGTTTTTCAATATCGGCAGCTGCAGCTTGTGGCTCGCTATAAAAATAAGCAATGTCGCGCGCCAGTTGGTTTAAATTATTAGCACGTTCACGGTATAAGCCTAACACGGCTTGCAGATCTGGCGCCACATGCACGGTCACCGCCATGTTTGCCAAGCGCTGCGTGATGTCTACTGCCAACTCTGCCAACGGCATTTCCTTAATATAGTGGGCATTTAACCAATTGAGTTTTTCGGTATTAAATTGGGCAGCCGATGGCGTAATGTGATGCAAATCAAACCACTGACAAAATTGCTGCATACTAAATACTTCAGCATCGCCATGGCTCCAGCCTAAACGTGCCAAATAATTCAGCACCGCTGCTTTTAAATAGCCGTCTTCGTGATATTGCATGACGCTTACCGCACCATGACGTTTGGACAGTTTCTGCCCATCATCGCCCAATATCATCGACAAATGCGCGTATTGCGGAATTGTCGCGCCCAACGCTTTGAGCATATTGATTTGGCGCGGCGTGTTATTGACATGGTCATCGCCACGAATGACTTGCGTGATGCCCATTTCCCAATCGTCCACCACCACACAAAAGTTATAGGTGGGCGTGCCATCGGCACGCGCAATAATCAAATCATCCAGCTCTTCATTGGCGATTTCGATGCGGCCTTTGACCATATCATCCCAAGCTACAACACCGCTTTGTGGATTTTTAAATCGTACCACCGGTGGAGTATCTGCAGGTGCTGGAGGTAATACTTTGCCAGCTTCTGGCCTCCAGCGCCCATCATAACGAGGCTTTACGCCAGCTTGCATTTGGCTTTCACGCAAAGCGTCCAATTCCTCTTTACTGCAATAGCAGTAATAAGCCGTGCCCTCGCTAATCATTTTTTGGATCATCACTTTGTATTGATCCATGCGCTGCATTTGATAATATGGGCCTTCGTCGTAATCCAAGCCCAACCAATGCATGCCGTCCATAATCGCCTGTACTGCTTCTGGTGTCGAGCGCGCCACATCGGTGTCTTCAATGCGCAAAATAAACTTGCCATCATGATGCTTGGCATAGGCCCAAGAAAACAGCGCGGTACGGGCGCCGCCTATGTGTAAAAAACCGGTGGGACTGGGGGCAAAACGGGTACGCACTTGCATAATAGCTCTCACAATGAATAGCTGTATTTTAACATGGCAGCTCATCATTATTGCCTTAATCAATGACAAGCACGCTAAATCTGGCAATAGGCATGACCCATCTGCACTAATTTGGCGCAAACAACTTGCTTAAGGAGGCGATTAGAATTATATTAAGTTTGCATGATTTGTTAGATAAATCATACGCTTATGCATAGTATGTAATGACCACTGGTAACAGTTCTTCACGTAACAGTTTTAAGATTGGCGCATGAAACCTACACTTACATCATCGGCAAAAAAAGAAGGCAGCCAAGGACGCCATGCGCGATTGAGTTGGCTGCCTGAATTAGCTAATGTCGATCCGATGACTAGCCTTACGCTCTCTATTAAGCATATCACCGCCCTACTGAACGACACTGCGCTGACCGTGGCAGAAAAAGTCAGCTTTATTTGTACCATTGATGAAGCCAATCATGCCGCCGCTAGTGAGCAAATAGTGACCTTTGCCAAAGCTGACCATTTAAAGGCGGACATTGCGGACAGCATGGTGGGCGCCAATTATGCATATCACCGCATCGTGTTTTTGTCTTATGTAAAACTGATAGGCCTGACCAGTCATAAGCCCACTGATCAGCAAGCAGAGACCGTCACCCAACTTTACTTATTCACGCGCGCCCTGTGCAGTGCACATGATATGCTGAAATGGCGTTATTTTGAGCGCGCAGCAGCGCCCGCCAATCTATGGTCGCAAGCTTGCGCCTTGTATATGCAGGCCGAGCAACAGGCGTTGACTAAACAGCCCATACAGCCTTATCCAAATAGCGCAGAAACCACTGTGAATCATTTGTTTTTGCAGCTGTTTATGCTAGGCAGCCTTAATTACAACCAGCTAGTCAAACCGCAACTGCATGTCATAGACCAACTGCTAGGCCACTGGATGGCGGAGGTGCGCGTTAAAAATAAGTTAGAGTCTTTTCACCTGTTTTATATCGATTTAACTAAAGACCAGCCGGCTAAACGTATCCGTAATGGCTTGCTAGGGCCAAGCTGCTTATACTGGGATTTAGACGAGATTGAATATGCCATTGATCAATCACTGGCACAGATAGCGCAACATGAAGCACCAGCACTGTTAGACAAAGTAGACATACAAAACACCCCCTTGTTAGCACTGGCCTTAAACACCTTAAAACAAGCATGGTCTAGAACCGATTACAGTCGGCAGCGTAGAAAAGAAATACGCGAAGACGCCGCCAAAACAGCCAGTGTCACGATGGGTTTAGCGCCTATTCATTTGATGCTGCATCAATTTAATCAGCTTGCCAGCCCCGCGCAACCCGATGAGCAGCCATTCACCACGCACAAAACACCGGCGATGCGCATTGTCATGCGCGGCAGTGTCAGCACATTAGTCATGGGAAAAGAAAAATGGCATATCGTCAATCAAAGTACTAACGGCCTGGGGTCGGTGATTCAAGAAAAAACCAACGCAGACACCCAACCCAAGCGCTTGGTGGCCATACTGACGCAGCACGAACATAAAAAACCAATGTTGGGAGTGGTGAGAAATATCAAGCAAATGAGCGCAGGCAAGCTCAAAATTGGCCTAGAAATTTTAACCACAGATCCGCTGCCTGTGTCGCTGCAACCATATGACCTGCAGCCAGCACAGCCGCTAAACACAGATACAGACACCCCAACCTTTTGTGGCCTGTACATCCCGCATGATATTCTTGCAGGGCGCGCAGCCAGTCTGATTATCCCTAAGCAACATTATCTAGCACAGGCTTACTATGCACTGCAGGTTAAACATAAGCAGTTGGTGATTCAACTAGGCGCACAGATTGAAGACGGTGATGACTGGGTGAATTTGAACTTTTCTGAGCAGACTTTTTAGCGCAATGTTTAGTGTAAGCTTTTGCATTAGCGGTGGTGTTGTGTGTTACTAAAATAGCCATAAACTTGATAATAAAATTTATAAAATCCTTGTAAATCAACCACAAAGCCTATATTATCGCCAAATTACTTGAGGAGTCGCTATGGAAATTTATACTGGCGAAATTTACGGCAAACAAACAGCAAACAAATTCGTCATGTATCACGTCCTCAAAGTCAGCAAGACCTTGATCACGTTACAAAATATCGATAACCCGCAGAGTTTATTTGAAACCACCGCCAGCAAATTGGGCGCGCTGGGCTATATTCGCATCAGCCAAACGCCGTTTATCAATACCACCATTGGTAATGGCAAAAAGAAACAGGCCATTAAAAAACCAACCCGCTGCCCATACACCTTGGATTTTTTAGAGGCGCGAGCCGACAATGAGCGGCCAGCGCCCATTTTGCCGGATTTATTTGGTTAATATTTTTGAGTGAATCTAACTGCACCATTGTAAGTAATGACTATAAAAGCCATTCTACAACCCACTCACTGATAATCGCTGCTGATAAACACTGCGCAACAGCGGCGATAGTGACTCAATTTGTAATGCCCGCTGTAGCAAATCTGCGTCACCCTCTTGCAGTTTTTGCAAACCCAACGCCACACGTACAGTTACTTGCTGCGGGTCACGCTGCGTAATCGTGACGGCATCGCCCGCTTGCACCTTGCCTGCTGTCAATACACGCTGATAGAAACCACTGCGTCCGCTACGCAAAAAAGTATCTAAGATATTGGGCTGACCTATCTTATGACCAAACTTAAAGCAAGGTATGCGTGGCATAGTGATTTGTACTGTAGGGCCAATACCGACTTCACCAATTTGTAATATATCGCCGATATACACTTCGTCTTCTAGCAGACCGACCACAGTTAGATTTTCACCGAACATGCCATAGTCAAAACTTTTGCGCCCCAACATCTTTGCCCAGTAGGGATAGTGCTCAACGGGGTAACTATAGAGCGCCTGATGTTCACCCCCATGTACGGTGAGGTCGGCCTGTCCATCACCGTCTAAGCCTAACTTGTTTGCCAATACTGGTGTAGTAACGGAAGTTTTATAGATGCCGGTGTTGACTGACTGGCCATTAATGTCGATTCTCTTAGGTAATCCTACATTGACTGAAACCAGTTTCATCATGTGCATCCACTTAAAAAAGATATTGCTATGCTAGCGTGTGGCTCACATCTGGCTAATACGTTAAATGGCTTAGATACTAAGCACTAAACCTGAAGCGCGGATCGATTACGCTAATCGTCAGTGGGCGGCCCGCCCACTAAATCATGGCCGTCTGCGCCCAAAATTTGCACCTCGACAAAATCACCTGGCGTTAAGCCTTCGGCGTCTTGTAGATACACCACGCCGTCAATTTCCGGCGCATCGGCTTTGGTGCGGCCAATAGCAATAATATTGTCGTTAGCATCGGTAGTAATTTCATCTACCAGCACCGTTTGCATAGTGCCGACTTTGGCTTGCACTTTGGCGGCGCTGATACGTTCTTGTACTTCCATAAAGCGGCTTAAGCGCTCTTGCTTGACCTCTTCCGGTACTTGGTCGGGTAAATCGTTGGCTTTGGCGCCATCGACGGCTGAATAGGCAAAACAGCCCACGCGGTCTAGTTGTGCTTCTTCCAAGAAATCGAGCAAGATTTTAAAGTCTTCCTCTGTTTCACCGGGAAACCCGGCAATAAAGGTGCTGCGCACAGTAATGTCCGGGCAAATATCACGCCACGCTTTAATGCGTGCCAAGTTGTTCTCGCTACTGGCTGGGCGCTTCATCGCTTTTAAAATGCGTGGACTAGCGTGCTGAAACGGTACATCCAAGTAAGGCAAAATCAAGCCATCCGCCATCAGTGGAATCACGTCATCGACATGTGGGTAGGGATACACATAATGCAAACGTATCCACACACCAAGCTCACTCAAGGCTTGGCTAAGTTCGGTCATATGCGTTTTGACTGGGCGGCCATTCCAAAAACCTTTGCGGAATTTCATGTCCACGCCGTAGGCACTGGTATCTTGCGAAATCACCAAAATTTCCGAGACACCCGCATTCACCAAGTTTTCCGCTTCGTTCAACACTTCGCCAATCGGGCGGCTGACTAAATCGCCACGCATGCTAGGAATAATGCAAAAACTACAGCGGTGATTACAGCCTTCTGAAATCTTCAAATACGCATAATGGCTAGGCGTTAAGCGCACGCCTTGCGGCGGCACTAAATCGGTATATGGGTCGTGCGGTTTAGGCAAATGCAAGTGCACATGCGACATCACTTCTTCTAGGGCATGCGGGCCAGTCACGGCCAACACGCTAGGATGCGCATTTTGCACCACATCTTGTTTGGCGCCCAAACAGCCGGTGACTATCACTTTGCCATTTTTGTGGATGGCCTCACCAATCGCGTCTAATGACTCTTGCACGGCAGAATCAATAAAGCCACAGGTATTGACCACCACCAAATCTGACTGCTCATAGCTGCCGCTAATCTCATAGCCTTCAGCCCGCAACTGCGTCAATATGCGCTCTGCATCTGAACCCGCTTTGGGGCAACCCAAAGAAACAAAGCCTACTTTTGGAATACTACTCATAACCTACCCTTTAACCTTCTAGCCACCATTTGGTGATAAAAATAGACGCAACACCAAAGATGATTAATGAAATTTGCTGCAATGTGTCTTTAATGGCGGTGCGCTTATGCAACCCGGGAATCAAATCTGCTACCGCCACATACAACATGCTGGCAGCGGCCAAACTCAAGATATAAGGAATCCAACTTTGCACAGTTTGTAAAGCAAAATACGCTAGCAAGCCACCGACCATGGTCGCCAAGCTAGAAAACAGATTAAACAACAAAGCTTGTTTTTTGCTGTAGCCGGAATGCAGCAAAATCAAAAAGTCACCGACTTCTTGTGGAATTTCATGGGCAATAATCGCCAACGCTGTCACCAAACCCACTTGCACATCCACCATAAAGGCGGCCGCAATCAAAATACCATCGACAAAATTATGGAAGGTATCGCCTATCATAATCATCATGCCGCTACGGCCTTGATCATGCTCATCATGGTGATGTGAATGGCGATGCGCATTTAAGCTAGGTGCTTTTTGGGTCACTGCGGTAAATTTAAGCGTTTTTGCTGCATCAGAAACAGGCTGCGTATCCGGGCAATGCGCTTCATCATGTAAGGCATGCGCTTCACAATGGTCACCATGGCAATGACGCCATAGCACCAGTTTTTCTAGCGTAAAAAACAGCAAGATGCCGAATAACACAGTACCGGTCATGGCTTCTGGGCTAGGCGCC
>DASWSZ010000046.1:0-7933 GCA_036402395.1 Methylophilus sp. | reverse complement strand
GCATCGTTGTCATGGCATTGCGTTTGAATGGCGGCGCTGATTTTTTTAAGCAAAATATTGGTTTGGGTATGGCCAATTGCTTTATCAATTTCGGCCAAATTGGCAATCCGAATAATAATCATTGCGCCTTCGCTGAAGTCTTCATGATGCAATTTCGATTCTACCGAGTTCCTAAAATAGTCATGGTTCATCAGACCAGTGACGTCATCATAATGGTGTTTAAAACGCAATTCATCTAAGCGTTTGGTTTCCGTGATCACCGTATTTTTAATGCGTTCCGATAACTGGTTCATTTCTTCGACCACCACTTTAAACTCGGCCGTCTTAGGTACATCAATGCTGATAAAGCGGTGTTCACCGATGGCTTTGGCTTGGCGCACTACATCATTCAATGGCTTAAGAATTTTTCTTAACAACTGGCCGCATACTACATAAGTAATAATGCCTATGGCTAAAATCCACATCAGCATGTTTTTGACGGCATTCCATAATTTATCGTAGGTAAAATTTACATCACTTTCTACATGCAATAAGCCGTATTGACTCCAGCCGGATTGCACATTGGCAAAACCGGGGGTGGCGCGTATGGGCATCAGTTTGGTAAACCAAGCCGCTGCTTTGGTTTGGGTGTTGGTATTAATACGCTCAGTCATGACCTTGCCGCTAGGGTCAAATAAAGCGATGTAGCGATAGTGACCGCTGTCAAATTGTGCCGATAGAAACAACTCTACGGTGGTAGGGTCTTTTTTCATTTGCGACATGGACAGCGCCAGTACGTTGGCGTTGTCGACATTTTTCTTTTGCAGTTCTTCTTCAAGGTAATTTTTGCTATCTAGCGTACTAAATAGCATGGTGCCGCTGGCGGCGGCAATAATCACCAGAAAAAAAGCAATGCGAATATGATTGATCAGTGACATATAAAATCCTTGTAATTATTCAATTCCATCAGCGCGCACACGTGCTAATACATCCCGCCATTTTGATAAATGAGATTGTGAGATGGCCTTGGGTTTGGCGCTGTTTCCCACCCAAATGCCTTGGTCGTTAAAGCTAAATATGGGGGATAAATCATGACGGTTAGAAGCTGGCAAAATTTCAGGCGTTAAATTATCTAAAATCAACGGTTCAGCGCTGGGTGTTGCATAGTAGCTAAGCACCATATGCGCTTGCACGCCTTCTGGCAGTTGGGCGCGTACGTATGTCAGGCGCAATTTTTCATTGGGGATATTCAGTACCTTTAAGAACACATACTTGGCAATACTAAAATCTTCACAATCGGCTGCTTGCAAGCCGATGGATTCCAGTGGCGTGGCCCAATAATCGGATTGTTTCCAAATATCCACGTCTTCGGCAAAGGTCAGCTTGCTATTAAAAAAATGGTTGATGACCTGCAGTTTTTCTTGTTCGCTGGCGCTGCTATTGGCCTGCACCAGTTGATTTAATTCAATCACCATCTGCAACGCATGTTCGCCATAACGTGTTTTAGCCAGTGTGCTGAGTTTGCTGACATTAAAATTCGCCGCATGAATCACAGAGAAGCCAAGGGCAGGCAGCATGATTAAAAAAATCATGCGCCAGAGATGGCTTATCATGGGCTTAGTCAGCGTTTTTAGCATGACATATCGTTAAGATTATTCAATGGGTTGGTCTTGTGATGAGAATAGCCGGCAGCAAAGGACTATTTTGGTGCTTAAGCCGGAATTTTTATTGCCAAATAAAAGTGGTAATTGTGTAGCAATTCTAAAATATATTAAATATAAAAACATATAAATTGTATTAATGGAGTAAAGGATAAAACATGGCTTTTATCGCCAATTAATGGTTTTAAAAGGCACAGCTTAGGTAATTCAAACAAACGGCTATAAAAGTACTACAGCTAGGCGAAACCCTTAGCGTCGGTGACACCATCCAAATCATGCTGGGTGGTTTTTAGAACTCGCATTGCTAAATAGCCGCAGCATCCATATCTCCGCCAATCAAAATGTCGTAATAAACTAAGACCCCGCAACCTTCTTTGCGCATGATGGTTAAGAATACGCAATCGAGCTAGATAAAATGTATAGCGTATATAAAGCATAGGTTCTCGCCAAGCCATCAAGCCTGTTGAAAAACCAGCTGATACGCCAAACAAAGTTCTCAGTCAATGAGTGAATCCAGATTTACAGTTTGAGCACGACAGTGCCGTGATTAAGTCGGTGTTTTTCCAGTATTAGATAACGCCATCAATATTAGTAAAGAATGGGGTGATGTGCAGATAGATGCGGCGGGCCATGCAGACAAAGTGCGCTATCTGATGCCGATTACAATTTACATCTTACTTACAAGTTGGCACTTGCAGTGCGTGACTATTTAATCGGTAAAGTGTTGCTGTCAAGCGCTTAACAGCCAAGGGTTCTGGTTTTAGTAAACCATTGGCAGAGAATTATTCAAAATTGGGTAATCCACTCAATTGCAGAGTTGAACTGGTGATAAAAAGTAGTGGTTGGTAGGTTGTAATATGGGGGCTTAGGCCTTCGTTTTTTTGTAGCAAAGTTGTGTAAGGCATTAAAATAATATTATTTTGCACAGCCAAGTAAAAAAGTAGAATTTTCGCTTCTAAAAAACTTCAGTAAAGTGTTAGAATACGGACCGCGCTTAATGCGCAGTGATTGGGACTACCGCTCAGTTATTTACTCAATGTTTGTTGCGTCAATCATCAAACACAATCATCTGCCCGGGTGGTGAAACTGGTAGACACAAGAGACTTAAAATCTCTCGTTCGTAAGGACGTGCCGGTTCGATTCCGGCCCCGGGCACCAAATCAATTTCAGCCAAATCATTGCAGCTAAGTCAATGCTAATTAACTTAGCGCTTATCTTGCAATAAGCTAGTTTAATCGCCTCGAGTTTGCTTGTTAATGCGGTCAAATGTGATTCCTAGTTCAACCATAACACTAGCTGTTAACCCCAACACATTTATTTGGCTGCACTATCTAGGTCGACAAACCTGCTATGCCTCATGGTGGATGGTATTGGCTAGTTTGCTAGAGTGTTAGCCATCGCCTATGTGGCTAGTAAGTACCTGCAGCCTGATCACAATCACCCCCAGAAACCCTACGGTAATGGCCCTTCGCAAGCACTTTGGTAGCGGACAGAATAGCGCCAGTCATCAGCAAAGCCATGAATACCGATGTATTTAAGCCTCTTATAATGAAAATCAATGCTGCCTGTGAGCGCGATAATGTTTTATGTAGTCATTTTGTCTGACTATGTCGGTTGGGTTGCCAGCTATGTGCAGTCGTTGCGCAACTGAACATAGACCAAGTGAATGTAGATAACAGGTGATCATATGCAATATCAACAAGACGATGTACGTGCAGTTCAGACGCAGCACATGATGGATAGCCGTCAGGGCGTGCACAACGATAGTCTGAGTAAATTATCTTTTATCTATCAACAGTTGCAGGTGGTGAGACAAACTATTCAGCAAAATAATGTAGAGCGACGTCAGGCGCACGATGCCTATACACAAGGTAAATCTCTATATTTTAATCCTGAGTGATGGATGCGTTGATGCTGGTTATAGCAAGTGCTGCCGCCAGCGCAACTATACAACGCGCATAGAACTGTAGATAAAACATACATGTAAGGGATAGCCATGAACCTAACCGTTTCCAAAAGAATTTTACTGCTGATAGCAGCTACGTCTGTAGGCTTGATTTTATTAGTGACCGCCAATATGTATTTGATTAATCAAGTATTTGAAAAGGCTAATTTCAGCACCGTCAATACGGTGCCAGCCTTGGTGGACTTAGGTGCCACCAATGTGTTTTTTCAACGTTCAAGAATTAATGTGGTGCTGCATAGTAGCGCGGATAATGCGCAAGAAATGCAAAAATTAGAGCAGGCCTTTGATGAGCGCAAGTTGCGTACCATGGAGGCTTTTAAACGTTATGAGTCAACCTTGGTGCCCGGCCCGGACACTACTTTGTATGTTGAAGAAAAAAAATTATTAGAAGAATATTATGCGGCTGTACCTGACATGTTCAAGCTGTCACATGCGCGTTTAGACCAAGCCAATGTAAAAACGCCACAGGTTACACGGCAGGATGTCAAAGACGCGGTAGTAAAACTCGATGCATTAGCCTTAAAAATTGCCAGTAAATTTGAAGAGCACGAAAAAGTGAATTTAGAGTTAGCCAGTACAGGCGCTGCAGATGGCTTGGCCATGAAAGCCAAGGCCAATGCTATTGCGATAGGCTTGTCTGTAGCGTTGCTGCTAATTGTTGCCGTGATGGGCTTAATAACGCGCAAAAGAGTGTTAAGCGCCATAGGCATGGAACCGGCCGAGTTAGCGGATATTGCCAAGGGCTTTGCTGATGGCAACCTCAATACGCAGCTAACGGTTGAGGCTACAGACAAAACCAGTATAGCTGCCTCTATTAAGGTATTACAAAGTACGTTGAACACTATTGTGTCCTCTATTAAAGAAGTGAGTGCACAGCATGATGCCGGTGACATTGACGTGCGCGTAGACACTAGCAAGTTTAAAGGCGGTTATGCCGAGATGACGCAAGGCATTAACGACATGGTAGAAGGTCACATTGATTTAAACAAAAAAGCCATGGTAGTGGTCACGGCTTTTGGTGAAGGTAACTTTGACGCAGCACTGGAAAAATTCCCCGGTAAAAAAGCCAGCATCAACGACACCATAGAAAAAGTGCGCGGCAATATCAAGCGCTTTATCGCCGACATGAACCACATGGCCAAAGAGCATGATGCCGGTGACATTGATGTACGCATGAACGTGGCCAACTATAACGGCGCCTATGCCGAGATGGCGCAAGGCGTTAACAGCATGGTAGAAGGCCATATTGATTTAAGCAAAAAATCCATCAGCGTGGTGAAAGCGTTTGGTGCAGGTGACTTTGAACAGCCATTAGAGAGCTTCCCCGGTAAAAAAGCCGTGATTAATACGGCTATAGAAAGTACACGCAGTAATATTAAAAGTTTTATTGCCGAGATGCAGCGCATGGCCAAAGCGCATGATGCAGGCGATATTGATGTGAAAATTAGTTTAGAGAAGTTCCACGGTGCTTATGCGGATATGGCGGCTGGCGTGAATGACATGGTGGGTGGCCATGTTGAGTTGAGTAACAAAGCCATGGAGGTGGTAAAAGCCTTTGGTGCCGGTAACTTTGACGCACCGCTGGAACAATTCCCCGGCAAAAAAGCGGTGATTAATCAAAATATAGAACAAGTGCGTACTAATTTAAAAGCGTTGAATGACGATGCGCAAATGTTAGCCCGTGCCGCCGAAGATGGCAAAATTACGGTACGTGCCGATGCCTCACAGCATTTGGGCGATTTTAGAACCATTATTGAAGGCGTGAATAACACGCTGGAAATGATTGTGGGGCCGATTATTACCGTGAAATCAGCCGCCGAAACCATCAACACAGCGGCCAAAGAGATCTCGCAAGGCAATAACGATTTATCACAACGCACCGAAGAGCAAGCGTCTTCATTGGAAGAAACTGCCGCCAGCATGGAGCAGTTAGCATCTACCGTCAAAGCCAATGCCGAGAACGCGAAACAGGCTAATCAATTATCGATGAGTGCCTCTACCGTGGCCATTAAAGGTGGCGAAGTGGTGCAAGAAGTGGTGCAAACCATGAGCGCGATTAACGAAAGCGCACGCAAAATTGAAGACATTATTAGTGTCATTGACGGCATTGCCTTCCAAACCAATATTCTGGCCTTGAATGCCGCCGTAGAAGCGGCGCGTGCCGGTGAGCAAGGGCGTGGTTTCGCCGTGGTGGCGGGTGAAGTGCGAAACTTGGCGCAACGCTCTGCCACCGCCGCCAAAGAAATTAAGCAACTGATTAATGACTCTGTGGAAAAAACCGCAGCAGGCACGGCGCAAGTGGAGAACGCCGGGTCCACCATGGCAGAAATCGTCAGCTCGGTACAACGTGTCAATGACATTATTTCTGAAATTGCCGCGGCTTCGGTAGAGCAAAGCGCTGGCATCAATCAGATCAACACGGCTGTGACGCAAATGGATGAAGTAACACAACAAAATGCGGCGCTGGTAGAACAAGCGGCCGCCGCGGCTGAGTCGTTATTGGAGCAATCTGACGAACTGTATCAAGCGGTGAGTGTGTTCAAGTTGAATGATGGACAAAGCATGGCGAGCATTAAACCTAAATCAGCCGCTAAGCCTGCAGCGGTCAACAAATCCATCAAGTTGGTAAAGAAAGTAGCGGTGAATGCAGCGATACAACCAGCAGATAATGAGCAAGATTGGGCTGAGTTTTAGCCACTACCGCAGTAGTGTTAGCTGCATATGCTCAGCGCTACTGCCTATTTAACACACGCGAATTCGTAACAGGAATCATCATGACCCAGACCGCAACAGTCTTATCCAGTGGAAGCGCGCTTGCCCATGGCGGAGAGTACCTAACTTTTTTACTAGGCGAAGAACATTACTGCCTAGAGATATTAAAAGTGCAAGAGATTCGAGGCTACGACGCGGTAACCGCGATTGCCAATACGCCAGCGTTCATTAAAGGCGTGATTAACTTACGCGGCAAAATCGTACCTATCGTCGATTTACGCATTAAGTTTCAATTGGCGCACGTAGATTACAACGAAATGACAGTGGTGATTATTTTAAATCTGAGTGGTCGCGTGATGGGCATCGTAGTGGATGGCGTCTCAGATGTTACCGAGATTCAGCAAGCGCAGATTAGTGATGCGCCAGCACTGGTGTCCAATATCGACAATAAGTTTATTGTTGGTCTGGCGACCATTGCGGATAAAATGCTGATTTTGGTCAATATAGAACACTTAATGAGCAGTGAAGAAATGCGCATGGTAGAGCGTGTTACGCATTAACTAAGCTGTTTTTATTGCAGATTATGCCTGCCATATGAGTGTATTTTGCACTATGCGCCATTTTAACTATAGAAATCCTGCCGATATTATTATTAGCGTGTCAGTTTCAATGACCGATACAGCGTTGCCACGCGCACCACTGCAAATAAGACAGTGCAAGTTTGCAGCGACAGTGCTGTGGTAAAGCAAATTGGTTAAACATAGAGGTGCTTGAAGGGTACGGCATGCGGTTATACAAAAAAATTCACAACGTCATAGTTGCTTTTCTTTTTGCAGGCTTAGCTAGCATGGCTTTGCCTGTGTATGCAGAAGTAGAAGAGGATGGTCGGCTATGGTTTAACCAAACCTTGCAGGGCGCACTAACCGAGCAAGTTGGCTGGTATGTAGAGATGCAACAACGCTTGCGCGAAGAAGGCGGCGATTTAGATCAATTGCTCTTTCGGCCAGCGCTCAAGTTCACATTATCCGCCAATAGCAGTGTGTGGTTAGGCTACGGCTATGTGTCTACCCATCCCAATGAAGGCGATACCGTGTATGAACATCGGTTATGGCAACAATATTTACATCAATTTGACACTTGGCATGGCCTCACTTTGAGTAGCAGAACCCGCTTAGAACAACGCCATGTAGCAGGTGCTGAAGATACTGGTCATCGCTTACGCCAACTGTTACGCATGCAATATCCACTTGGGGTGATGAACGCCAGTGTGGTGGTGTGGGATGAGTATTTTGTGCATCTTAACGATACCGATTGGCAAGCGCGCCGCGGCTTTGATCAAAACCGTCTTTTTGTGGGTGCTGCCTTTAAATGTACGCCACAAACAAAATTGGAAGTGGGCTATTTGAATCAAACGATCAATACCGCCAGCCCGGATAAATCTAATCATGTGCTATCCACACTATTGGCGGTGGATTTTTAATGTAAACAGCGCTTAATCTCAGCGGGGGGCTGGTCAGCAGCGTGGTGGCTTGGCAGGCAAAAGGAACTCGCCATGAAACACACAGTTCAATATGCAGTTTTACTGTTGACCATACTTGGCACGTGTATGAATGCA
>DASWSZ010000045.1:0-5909 GCA_036402395.1 Methylophilus sp. | reverse complement strand
CAGGATATCTTTGACTACATTGAGTTGTTCTACAACTCAAAACGACGTCACAATTCCAATCACTTGTTATCTCCGATAGACTACGAAAATCAATTCACAAAAACGACTGATACGTGTCTACAAAATTAGTGGCGATTCACTATATTTTACATTTCCCAGTCCTTTTATTCATTCGTCCATACGTAGATTCTCATCCAGAGTTTTTCAAGTTTATTGGTCTTGGATCTTGGGTAGCTATAGTGTCGATTTTGATGGGTTTGATGATTTACATATTGATTGAACATAAAATAAGTCTATATCGAGGTTCAAAAAGCTTTTTCAGGAGCACGTCTTCCTATGAGAAATTAGCGATTAGTGCATCAACAATATTATTGTTGTGCTATCTACTTATTCCAATAGCGGTAATTACATTTATTTATAACAATCAATACTAGAATGTAAAAAGAGTTATGCATAACAATGCATCCAGACTTACAAAAGTGGATAAACGTAACAGAATTCCCCTAAACTTACCTGACGCTAGAATGCAATTTAAAAATCTAACCTAGAAAAAGAAATATATAAGTTGATTTGTTAATTTTGGAGCCACATTCTTGACGTGCCCGAATTTTGTGTAAACGGCAATTGCATACTGTTGAGGCATCCCTCCCTAAAGCACGGAAGTGCTATCGAAAATTAATTTGCCGTTAGACTTTCTCACAACCATCATTAAAAAATACTTATTGAAGCTTTGTCCCCTTATGTGCAGTTTGGTAACACCCACTCTGAAAGACATTCAATAATGTCGAAACAAGAATGGTAAAGTCGTATTAAAAGAAATTAGATTAACAGTTGAACTGTAAGCCGCCAGTGCCCACTTCCAACCTCTCGAGCACCCCCGACATGCGACATATCTATGTTTGCGTAGGGTTTACTTATTTACAAAACTAACATGGGATATTCGCTGACAGCAATTAGGGCGCACTCGCTTGTAGTGCGCTATATACAATCCACCAACTTCAACACCACACATCATCAGAAATAGCAAGCAAGCGGCAGTCATCACTGCACGTTAACATACAGCAACCACAGTTAACCTTTCTAAATAAAACAAAGGTTGTTCAAGCCACTAACTTGTTTTATATTGTAACCAGTCTATTCATCTGTCTTAGTTCTAGGAAACCACCCATGCTTACCAATGCAACACGCAGCACGCAGCCATTTAACGATCAAAAACCGGGCACTTCTGGCTTACGTAAAAAGGTTAAAGTGTTTCAACAGCCACATTATTTGGCCAATTTTGTACAAAGTATTTTTGATACTTTGGAGATTAACGCTGGTGATGTGTTGACAGTGGGTGGCGATGGCCGCTACTTTAATGCAGAGGCCATTCAAACCATTATCAAAATGGCGGCGGCTAATGGTTTTGCTAAAGTGTTGGTGGGGCAGGGCGGCATATTATCTACGCCCGCTGCGTCGCACATTATTCGCAAATACCAAACCTTAGGCGGCATTATTTTATCGGCCAGCCACAACCCCGCCGGGCCTGACGATGATTTTGGTATTAAATACAACACGCCCAACGGTGGCCCTGCGCCAGAGAAAATTACTGAGGCGATTTTTGCCAAAAGCAAGGTGATTACCGAATACAAAATTGCTGATTTACCTTACGTAGATATTCAAACCTTAGGCTCAGCTAGCTTTGATGGCTTTACAGTAGAGGTCATCGACCCCGTAAAAGACTATGCCGAGTTAATGGAAAGCATGTTTGATTTTGCCGCCATTCAACAATTATTAGCCACAGGTTTTAATATTAAATTTGACGGCATGCACGCTGTGACTGGCCCCTACGCACAAGATATTTTAGTCAATCGCTTGCACGCTCCGCAGTCTAGCTTGATGAATTGCCAAGTATCGGAAAACTTTGGCGGTGGTCACCCCGACCCTAACTTAACGTATGCCGAAGAACTCGTGAAAATTGTTTACGGCGATCAAGCGCCAGACTTTGCCGCAGCATCGGATGGTGATGGCGATCGTAATATGATTTTGGGCAAAGGCTTTTTTGTGACGCCGTCAGACAGTTTGGCGATTATTGCCGCCAATGCAAGTTTGATTCCAGCCTATAAAGCGGGCATTGCGGGCGTGGCGCGCTCTATGCCGACCAGCGGTGCGGTGGATCGCGTGGCAGAAAAATTAAACATTATGTGCTATGAGACACCGACAGGCTGGAAGTTTTTTGGTAACTTAATGGACGCTGGCAAAGTGTCGTTATGCGGCGAAGAAAGTTTTGGTACCGGTTCTGACCATGTACGCGAAAAAGATGGTTTATGGGCGGTGCTGTGCTGGTTGAATATACTGGCCGCCAAACAACAGCCGGTTGAGACTATAGTGAAAGCGCATTGGGCGGAATATGGCCGCAATGTCTACTCGCGCCATGACTATGAAGGCATACCGACTGAGCAAGCCAATGCGGTGATGCAACATATCAAGTCGCAATACGCCAGCTTGGTCGGCCAGCAGTTGGGACGTTTTCAAGTGAGTGTGTGTGATGACTTTAGCTATACCGACCCGGTGGATGGCTCAGTCAGTACTGGTCAGGGGCTACGCTTATTGTTTGCTTGCGGATCACGTATTATCTTTAGGTTGTCTGGCACTGGTACTGAAGGCGCGACGATTCGCATTTATCTGGAAGCCTATGAGCCAGACACTAAGCAACATCATTTGGATGCTCAAGTGGCGTTAGCCGAGATGATTAATATCGCGTTACAAGTGTCGCAATTGGTTGAACACACTGGTAGATTGCAACCAACAGTCATTACTTAATAAGAAAAGAATACATCATGATGATGAGCAGAAAACTATGTAAAACAGCGCTGGTATTGCTGGTGGCTACGGCCACCGCTTGCGGCGTTAACCCGGTCACCAAAAAGAAAGAGTTTCAGTTTGTTTCTGAGAAACAAGAAGTGTCGATGGGGCAAGCCGGCTACGCCCCAGCCAGACAATCGCAAGGTGGCGATTATGTGGTGGACCCAGAACTGACAGCCTACGTGCAGTCTGTGGGCAAGCGCTTAGCGGCGGTGTCGGATAGGCCGGAATTGCCGTATGAGTTTGTGGTGCTGAATGATTCTGTGCCTAATGCATGGGCGATGCCGGGCGGCAAAATAGCGTTTAATCGCGGTTTGCTATATGAATTGAACAGTGAGGCTGAGCTGGCAGCGGTGATGGGGCATGAGATTGTGCACGCGGCAGCGCGGCATGGCGCCAAAAATATGGAGCGCGGTATATTATTGCAGGGCGCAATGATTGCTGTAGGCATCGGCGCGCAAAGCACTGATTACGCAAATTTAATTGTGGGTGGCGCACAAGTGGGGGCGCAATTGGCCACCAGTAAATATGGTCGCGATGCAGAGAGTGAATCTGACTTGTATGGCATGCGCTATATGAAAAAAGCTGGCTATGACCCAGCGGCAGCGGTCACGCTGCAAGAAACCTTTGTACGTTTAAGCCAAGGCAAACAAAGTGATTTCATTACCGGTTTGTTTGCTAGCCATCCACCGTCACAAGCGCGGGTAGATGCCAATAAAGTGACGCTGGCACAATTGGGCGCTGGTGGCGATATGGGTAGAGAAGTGTATGCGCAAAAAGTAGCTAAGGTAAAAGCCACCCAGCCCGCTTACAAGGCATATGATGATGCCATTGCAGCGCTTAAAAAGGGCGATACTGCCACGGCCACCAAGCTGGCTCAAACCGCTATCGCTGGACAGCCCAAAGAGGCCAAGTTTCAGGAGTTGTTAGGCGACATTGCTTTGACTGAGAAAAAGCCACAACAAGCGTTGGCCTACTATGATAAGTCTATCCAAATGTATCCCAATTACTTTAAACCGTATATTCAAAGCGGTATTGCCTTGTTTAATATGGGTAAAAAAGCAGAAGCAGAGCCGTTTCTGAAAAAAGCCAATGCATTACTCCCAACAGCACCGGGGCATGCCTTGCTCGGCCAATTGGCAGAAGAGCGTGGTCAAACAGATTTGGCGTTGCAACATTACCAAGTGGCAGCGGGTTCTAATTCTGAAATTGGTAAAGCCGCGATTGCCCGTGCGGTACGCATAGATTTGCCGCGTAATCCGGCTAAGTATATTCAGGCCGGGGCAGTGGCCGATAATAACGGCAATGTGTTTGCCGCCGTGCAAAACGGTACTAATGTCAATATTGGTCGCGTACAAGTTCGCTTGGTGAAATATGATGCAAAAACTGGCCGTGCCATTGGCCAGAGCGCACCTATGATGATTACGGGTGGCGTGGCACCGGGCAAGCGCAACCAAGTGGCTACGGGTGAGCGCGTTGCCAATCAGCAACAATTGCAACTGTATAAAGTGGTGGTTGAAGCGGCTGAGGTAGCCAGATAAATTGCTGAAAATGCATACCTAATGGTAAGTTAATAAAAAAGCCAGCGTATGCTGGCTTTTTTATTGGTTGCTTTAATTAATGCTTTGTTAGGCTAATCACTTAGAGCAATTATATTGAATGGCATCTCTGACTAAGCTATGCCAATCTATCCAAAAACCAAGTATATGCTCAGTTATTTACCACCAAATACTTTCGCCACCCATTCTTGTGCGTCAATTTGCTGGTCATTGCTGCTGTCCATTTTGACAAACACCGCGCGGTGGTGGTCTAAAAACTCGGTACGACTGACTTCATGGTTTTTGTCGGCGTCCATCATTTTCATCATGGCCATAGCGCGCAATTCACGGGTGTAACCACCAGTGGCTAAGTCCAATTTAGAGGCTTTGCTTGGGCCAGCCCACTCTTTACTATCTAAGGTATCGTCTTGGTCTTTATTCAGCGCATCAAACACGCTGTTGTAGTAGGCATCGGCTTCTGCCATGGTCACCATATGGTTGCCGTCTGCGTCCAGCATTTTCATCATTTCTATTTTTTGTAACTGCGTGGCATAGCCGCCGGTGCTCAGCATAGGCTCTGCCGCAAAAGTGGCTGACGTGGAAACTGCCAGTAATAGTGCGCTGGCAACAATGGTGGCTAACGTTGTTCGGGTAGTGTTTAAGGGGGTGTACATAGTATTCTCCAGTTGGGTATGAGTGATTGCTAGCTAGCCACCATTAGTCAACGCCTTAGGAGATTACTTACAGTTATTGCAGAATAACTAAAATAATACTTTTTAAACAAATGCTTATATTTTAAGTGTAGTTGCTTGAACGTCAAATTGACTGGCTACTACTCGACCTGCTTGATCGTCATTTCGCCTTTAAACAGCCGCACATCCATACGGCCTAAATAACTCATGCCCAGTAATACTTCGCCCTGCAAGCCTGGCGCGATCATGGCGGATACACTTTTGGCTTCAACGCCACCGACTTTTACTGAGTCTAACCGCACCATATAACCCACCGCATCGCCATTGGCGGTATTGGTGCGCACAGCCGATATGCTCTTGAGATTCAATCTATCGGCCACCGCTTGCGAAATGGCGACACCGGTGGCGCCAGTATCGACCAATACTTCTACTTTTTCGCCGTTAATCAACGCCTCGGTACGGTAGTGACCATCCAAGCCGCGCTTCAACACCGCGGTGTTGCCGGTGCCGACTGAATGCAGTGTATTGGGCTGCTGTATGCGTTCAACCAAATAATAGACTGCGCTACCTAGCATCAGCCATAACAGGGTAATGATCAGCGTTTGTTTAGACATTGATCCCTAGTAAAACCATGCGTTTAAAAAACTTCGGCTTTTAAAACAAAGCTTTGCAACCATATTGCCATCCTTAAAAGGGCAGTGCCACGTGAGGGGCGGCTTCCCAAATAATCTCTTTAAATTGCTGTTGGATGCGTGCCAGCGCTACCGCATTATCCGCTTCAAAACGTAGCACGATGACCGGTGTGGTATTGGAAGGGCGCATTAAACCAAAGCCA
>DASWSZ010000044.1:0-7379 GCA_036402395.1 Methylophilus sp. | reverse complement strand
ATCGCGTTGCGCTTGTGTGAGTGAGTTACGTAGTTGGTTTAACTGTTGCAGCTGGCAGGCTTCATCTGCGCGTAATTGCTGTAGCGCCTGTTCATGTGCTAGCTGTAGCGCTTGCAGCCGCGCCAATTGCGTTTCTTGAGTGTTTAACTCAGCTACCTCTGGCATCACAAAGCCAGCCAAATCAGCTTGTAACTTGGTCAAACGCTGCAAGGTTTCTTGCAAGTTGCGCGTCAGGTACTGCACATTATTCTGTTCAATTTGTATGCGTTGTTTAGCCTGTTGCAGCGCCTGCTGGCTGCTTTGGGCTTGCCCATTGGCTTGCTTTAGGGCGGCATTTTTTTCTGGTAAGCCTTGCGTTAAAGTATTCACTTGCAGCGCACTATCCGCCTCGGCTGCGTCGGCTAGCGACAATTCTGCGTTGGCTTGGGATAACTGTAGTTGCAGCTCGGCTTGTTGTTGTGCGTTGCGCGTCAAGCTGTGTTGTAGCTGTTGCAATTGCTGTTGCACACGTTCACGTGCTTCCTGTGTCTGCTTCACTTGGTGCTCTAAATTAGAGACTTCTGCATTGGCTTCATAATAATGTGCTTGCGCTTGGTTGATGCCTTCGCTGGCTGCTGAGTAGCCTAGGCGTGTTGTTTCTAGTGCATGTTCACTGCTACGTAATGCCGCCATTTGCGCTTCCAAGGCATTGACTAGCTGGTCAACCAAGGCCTTGGATTTCTCCCAATCACAGCTGGCATCACGCTGTTTCAGCAACCACAACTGCCCTTCTGCATGTTTTAAGGCTGCTTGTAGCGCTTGGTATTGCTCAGCCACCTGCGCTTGTGAGGCCAGCTTGGTGATCTGTGTTTGCAATTCACGGCAAATATCGGCAACCCGCGTTAAGTTTTCGCGCGTGTCGCGCAAGCGTGTTTCGGTTTCGCGCCTACGCTCTTTGTATTTGCTAATTCCGGCTGCTTCCTCCAGAAAAATACGCATTTCTTCTGGCTTGGCTTCGACAATGCGTGAGATAGTGTTTTGCCCAATAATGGCGTAGCCACGGCCGCCCAAGCCTGTGCCTAAAAACAAATCGGCGACATCACGTCGCCGCACCGCAGTATTGTTAATAAAATAGGTTGAGCCTTTTTCGCGTTCAATCACCCGCTTAACGGAAATCTCAGCGTATTGATTCCACTCGCCACTGGCGCCACCTAGGCTATTGTCAAAAATCAGCTCGACACTGGCGCGTGAAATAGCCTTGCGATTAGCAGCACCGTTAAAAATCACCGCATCCATGGCGTCAGCGCGCATTTCTTTGGCGGATGATTCCCCCAGCACCCAACGCACTGATTCCATCACATTGGATTTACCACAGCCATTAGGCCCCACCACGCCTACACGTTGACCGTGCAAATGGATGGTCGTGGGATCCACAAATGACTTAAATCCAGCGAGTTTTAAATGAGTTAAACGCAAAGCAATTTATATGAATAGGATTAATTTTTTAAGCGCTATAATAACGTTTTTTTATCGCAAAAACTGCATTTAACCTTATGAGCGCACAATCTTTAGGCGGCAAACCCACCGCACAACCTACCAAATTATTGGAAACTTTTCCTAACCCTAATACCAGTCGAGATTTTCATATTCATATGGAAATCCCAGAGTTCACTTGTTTGTGCCCTAAAACCGGCCAGCCAGACTTTGCCGTGCTGTATTTAGACTATATTCCGGATGCGTTATGTGTGGAATTAAAAAGCTTAAAACTCTATATGTGGTCATTCCGTGATGAAGGCTGTTTTCACGAAGCCGTCACCAATCAAATTTTGGACGACTTGGTGGCTGCTACCCAGCCTAAGTTTATGCGCTTAACTTCTAAGTTTTATGTGCGCGGTGGTGTGTTCACCAATGTGGTGGCCGAGCATCGCCAAGCAGGTTGGCAACCACAACCGTTTGTGGAGCTATCACACTTCTCATCGCAATCCAATATTCGTGGTTAATGACTATTTTACAAGCCAGCGGAAGAAAATGATTGACAAGGTTTCATCACCTCTTTAATATTGCGCCTTCTTTGAATTGAAGCTGATTTGAAGTTGCCAAGTGTAGAGGTTTCGGGGGTATAGCTCAGCTGGGAGAGCGCTTGCATGGCATGCAAGAGGTCAGCGGTTCGATCCCGCTTACCTCCACCAAAAACTTGGTTGAAATCGTTAAAACTTAGCTAAAATGCTTAAGCAAATGAGCAAGTTGTAGTAGAATGTTAAAGTTGTAAATTTCTTAGGTCCCCATCGTCTAGAGGCCTAGGACACCTCCCTTTCACGGAGGCGACCGGGGTTCGAATCCCCGTGGGGACGCCAATACAACCTTAAATGGTTGATTCGCAGTAATAATCTATCATTAATAATTTAATTAGTTTAAAGTAGTTAATACGACTTTAAAAACGCACAGATTTCCCATTTGAATGTGCAATTTCCTATTCAATTTTTCTACGCAGTGCCATCCCACAAATCAAATAGCAGTTTATGCTCAGACCAGCGCTGAATGGCATTAGCGCGCGATCATCATCAATAATCTAGCTAGCAATATCCAACAACATTTATAATTGCTGCGCTATTAAATCGGCAAACACATGCATCACGGCAATATCGCGTTCATTCAGTGTTTGGTTGGGCTTATAACTAAAGCAACAGAACGTACCGTAAATTTCGCCATTGCTCATTTTAATCGGCACACTCATGTGCGCCCGCACAGGTAACTGTGCAGTCACTGGTAAACTCATGGCTTCAGGCAACTCAAACGCATCATTGATGATTTCTGGCAAACGCCCATCAATCACGCGTTGACAATAACTTTCTTCTAGCGCACCACTATCACCCACCGCGATTGGTGGGTTGGCATCTTGCGAATCAACCACTTCAAACTCGCGTACGCCGTCATGAAAGTGCGAAATAAATGCTACATCCATCTCCAAATGCCGGCGGATGGCCGCCAAAGTATGTTGTAAAAAGTCAGGCTCGGTTTTTTCTGGTATGGTTAACAGCTGTTGTGCGTTTTGAATGGCGTTAGGCTTAACCGCGCCTGCTTTGCTGGCTATAGAATCTTCAATATCTTCAAACCTTAACAATTTGAAATTGTTGCGGCCAGAGTGCTTGGCTTTGTACATGGCTTTGTCCGCAAGCGCCAGCAATGCGTCTGCCTCTAATGCTTGGCCATCATAGAGCGCAATGCCTATGCTAGTGGTGATGTTAAGTTCAGGGATATCTAACCAGTCACCGTGATTGAGCGCTTGTAAGATATTACTGGCCACTTTGCTCGCATTTTCATCGGTCACAGTACCTTCTATGATGACTGTGAATTCATCGCCGCCTAGTCGCGAAATAATGTCAACTTCACGCAACTTATCCTTGAGTCGTTTAGCAAATTCTTTTAGTAAACGGTCCCCCGCCTCATGGCCTAAACTGTCATTAATCGCTTTGAAATGGTCGATATCAAAATACAGCAAAGCTAGAGAGGTGTTGTTGCGCCTGCATCTGGCCATAGCCTCTGGCAAGCTGGTATTGAAATAGGCACGATTTCTTAGCCCAGTGAGCGCGTCATTAGAGGCTAAATAAAGGAGTCGCTTCTCTTCAGATTTACGGCTAGAAATATCATGAATAAAGGCATAAAACTCTAACTTACCGCCATTGGCTATATAAGTAATGGCCATTTCTGTGGGAAACTCATGACCGTTTTTGCGTGTAGCCTCTAGCTGAATGCGGCGATTAAATACTTTGGCCTCACCCGTTTCATTAAAGCGCTTCATACCTTGCTGATGGGCGACTCGGTAGCGCTCTGGAATAATCATCTCATCCATTTTTTGGCCGATGGCTTCATCATAATGCCAACCAAACAGATTCTCGGCCTGTTTGTTCCATTCGATAATGAGGCCGTCTTGATCAACCCCAACAAAAGCGTCATAGGTAGTATTTAAGATGATACGCAGGCGTTGTTCTTGGTTATCTTCGTTCATGACCAACTCTTTAACATAAAGATAATTAAAGTGTAATATTTTTATGGGTTATGTATCAATCTAATTATTGACAAAGTCTGCGACTAAGCTAACTAAAATATTAGCTGTCTTCTCTTATGATGGGTAATCGCGGCAATTAGCTATCTCGCAATAAGGTATCCACGACCTTGGCAATGGCCACGCCAAGTATGGCATGCTGATCCGCATCCAAATGCACGCCATCCACATCACTGCTGCTAGTCACTGCACCTGCATCAAAAAATGTGCAGTGCTGTACTAAGCTCACTTGTCGATAAGCCTCGGCCAAGCCTTTGCATTTTAGCTCCGCCCCAGCAAACTTGGCCGCCATGCTGCCTTGCGGTATTGTGATAGGCGGCGGTGCAACAACGAGTATGTGCGGTACTGGCATGTCTGGTTCAATAGGTGCTTGACGTATAGCCGACACCAGTGCAGCAATGCCCTGCGCTGAGTGCCAGACATCATAGTGATGCACAGATTGAAAGTCGTTGGTGCCCAGCATCAGCACCACCAATGTGAGCGGAGAGTTAACTTCTATGCGCTGCGCCAATCCACTCAAACCATTACGGCCCGCTTTGTATGGGTCTTCCCATACGGTACGCCGGCCATTCAAGCAGTCTTCAATCACCCGTACTTGATGACCACTGGTATTTATGCTGGCTTCCATAACCCCCGGCCAGCGCTGATTGAAGGCCAAGCGCGCTCTCGTTGCAGGAATAATCCCCCACGATAAGGAATCTGAATACACAAGAATCTGCTTCATACGCTTTAACCGTGTGCCCCCTACCCACTCAATATTGATACCAACCATAGTAAAGCGATGGCCGTTTCCCCCTAAAAGTTTACTAGCACGCACCACATGTTATTTAAAATGAAAAATCCCACTGTGCCCACAGTCTATTTTCAGTATCGTCTTCAAGCTTTATTGGATCTTCTACCTTAAGCCGGCTTAATTGCAAGCTTAGCTTATTAAAGTGACCTGCTAAGAAGTAATTGACTACTGCGCTCAGCTCAGTCTGCTTGTCATGGTCTCTATCCGTGTCCATATCGACAAACGCATAACGCCCAGCCAACTCTATATTTTTTGGAATAAAGTCAAGATGATGATTTAAGAAATAGCCTGCTTGAATAAAGCCACCAAATAAGTCTGTCTCATCATCCTGATTCAACTTGTCTTTAATTTTTTTGCTGTGCAGCTCATGTAACAGTGAAAAGCCTTTATATTTGAAATGCACTTCTTCCATAAGCTGATGGATCGCATATTGACCATTTTGTGCGCCGGCAGCAGAGGTGACCGAAGGATCTCTATAGCGAGCGCCGCCGACAGCATTGACATCAATCAATCTTCTACAACTGCGGCTATCTGTTTCAAACGCCGTACATTTGCTTTGATTGGCATTGGCCGCAACTGAAATGTTCAGTGCAGGCTGATCGTGGAATTCGGTATCTGATTGGCTAAACTTCATTTCACCACCCAGCGCATTCCACTGTAACCTACCCGAGTACATCATATGGTCGTCATCATTATTTCTCTCACCCACGCCTAACCCAGTAAACACGCCGGCATAATAAGTCAGATCATGCCAAGTACCGGGGAATAGATTCCCTTTCACTTCTATGCCTTGTTGACGATCTACGGTAAAAATATCATTGACAATAGAGCGGTTAACAAACTGCTGGCTACCCGATGAGGTGACGCGCTCATTGTTGTAAGAGACCTTGCCACGCCCTACCCGCACCTGCGCCCATTTGTACTTATCTACCGTTAAATTTAAATCTCTGAGCACGGGCTGTGACCAATCATATTGTAAATAGTATTTAAGCCAAGGCACATAGGCGTGACCATTGAGCTTGGTTCGCGCGCGGCGAATCATGAACGAAGATTCATCTTTGTCTAAATCGGCTAAGGTGCGCGGGTCGGCATCAAAAGGCTCAGCATAACGGGCTTGTACTCGATTCTGAATGGCCAGCGAAAATTGATCGTTATCAGTTCTTAGTTCAAAACCATTTTTACCATAACTGATGCCTGCAGGAACACCGCCTTTACTTGGTTTTGCTGCAGTAGCTGCTTCATTCGCTTCTTCTTCTGTTGCGATATTGGAAGCCACTATACTGGCTTGTTGCCCTGCGGCTTGAGTGACTGGAATATGGTGTGTTAATTTCAATTCGCGCTCAATTTCAGCTTTTATACTGGCGCGTAATTGATCCATCTCTTCTTTTTTTTCAAACGTGCCTAATTTGACACGATTGTTGCCCGGTGATGCATACACCTGCTGAGTTTCGTTATCTACATATAACGCTAGCGCCCATACTGACGGTGTAAATAAAGCACTGCTGATAAATAAAAGTGCGAAAAGCTTGTGTTTGAGGTTCATATTATTACCGCCGCCATTGAGTCATAAAGGGAGTTAAACAATTGTCATATTAATGTCATATTAATGTCACAATTATAAACCGCCTTGCAAATACAAGCAGTTAAATACGATAGATCAAATTGAAATGGGTATAGGTGAGGCCTAAGAATGTAGCTTATGCGTTAAAACCTATTGTGCAGTGGCTTAGCTGCCTAGTAAAAAGTCAGCCTATTTCTGCCCGCCGTTTTGGGTTCGCTGTTAATCATCATTAATGTGTCTAAGGGATGACCATGAGCCGTTATCAATGCTAAATTAGACTGCCTTTTAACATCAATAGCAGCACCATGCGCAGAATGGCCGAACTGCAAACAAGGGATGGCTTAGCTGTTTAGTGCATAGCACTCATATAAAAATTGATACTTTTCATATGCTTAGTCTGTATTCCTCATTAATTTGTTTAATTTTGGTGCACAGTGGCTAGCGCTGCACCATAGATGAACACTTGGCATGGGCTATCTGCCCACCTACTATTTATGTGTACCCAGCAATAAATGCTGTACATAGCGTTTAGGCCACTGCGTGCTTTGGCACATATTGTGCTTATGATTTTTTACTGATTATTATTTAGCGCATAAACATTTAGAGGCCTTGCCATTTTTAATATAGAAATATTAGCGGAACAGCCCGACATCACCTTTATTCACGACAGACAACAGATGTTGAATAAGTTGGTGGATAACTTGAAAGGCATGGTCTACTGCAACATTTATGATGCAGACTGGACGATGCTGTACGTCAGCAATGGTTGCAAAAGCTTAACCGGTTACGAGCCAGCGCAGCTTATCCACAACCACAGCATTTCTTACGAGCAAGTGATTGTGGAAGAGTATCGGTCTTATGTACGCAGTGAAATCGCTAAAGCAGTCGCGCAAAACAGCTCTTTTGAAATTGAATACCCTATTCAGCATGCAGATGGTCACATGGTGTGGGTGATCGAGCGGGGTTATCCCATTTACTCAGAA
>DASWSZ010000043.1:0-5367 GCA_036402395.1 Methylophilus sp. | reverse complement strand
CCAACCGCCAAGGCAATGATGTAGGCACGCAATACCGCTCAGCCATTTTTTATACGGACGAAGCACAGCGTGAAAGCGCGTTACAGATTATTCAAGAATTTGATGAGCGGCATATCTATGACGCGCCCATTGTGACCGAAGTGGTGCCCGCCACTACGTTTTACCCTGCAGAGGATTATCATCAATATTACTTTGCCAAGAACCCAAGCCAACCGTATTGCTTGGCGGTGGCCGCACCTAAAGCCGCCAAAATACGGCAGAAATATGCGCAGCTGATTAAGCCATCGATTGTTTAAGGTCGGTGATCTTGGTCGGCAGAAAATATGCTTTTGTTGACCCATTGCCGACGCCAAAAAATCAGCAGCATCAGCGTAGCAATACTAAACATTAAGCCCATCGCCCACCAAAAACCATCGTGGTGTTTTAACCAAGGCATATAGTCAAAATTCATGCCGAACACGCCAGTGATGAGCGTGGCTGGCATAAACAGCATGGTTACCACTGTCAGTGCGCGTAGCTCTAAGTTCACGCGCTGGCTCATGCTGGCCATATAAATATCCATCATGCCTACCAATGAATCACGTATGGATTCTAGTGACTCAATAAAACTAATGGTGTGGTCGTAGACATCGCGTAAATAGGGCAGGGTGGTTGGCTTAAACAAGCCTTTTTCATTTCTAATCAATACGTTGACGACTTCACGTAGTGGCCAAACCGCACGGCGTAACTCTATGCTGACGTGTTTTAATTGATGGATATTCTGTAAATCTGTGTTGCTCGGGCGTTCAAGTATCTGTTGCTCCAGCGTCTCGCTGGCTTCACTCACATCTTCCAGCACGCTAAAATAACGGTCGACCACGCTATCCAATAAGGCATACGCCAAGTAATCCACCCCCAAGCTACGAATTTGCGCTTTACTAGCACGCAAGCGCTCACGCACAGGCTCAAACGCGCCAGTGGACCGCTCTTGAAACGTCAGCAGAAAATATTCACCCAGCACCAAGCTAATTTGCTCAGAGCCGGCAGACATGCTCTCGGCATCGTAATGAAAATGGCGCGTTTCTAAAAACAGATAATCGTCGTACTCATCCACTTTGGGGCGTTGCTCGGTATTTAAAATATCTTCTAATACCAGTGGGTGCAAGTTAAACGCATCACCAATTTTCTTCACTAAATCAATATCATGCACACCATGAATATTCAGCCACAGCTTTTTATTGGGGTCTGCCTTAAACGTGGCAAGGTCCGCCTCTTTCAGTTCACACTCTTCTAACCCTTCTGCCGTATACACCATTTTGGAAATACGTGGTTTGTCAGCTTGGCTGGCTTCCGCATTACCAATATAGACTAAGGAGCCTGGCGGCATGCCGATTTTTTTAGACAGTTTTTTGAGTTTTTGCGTACGAGATTTTTTCATGGTCACATTATTCTAGAGCTTAAGTTTATTATTATCTAGCCAGAGTGATACTAAGCCTAGCGCTTATCAAACTAAACTTTTAGCAGGCTATGTATTGTAAAGGTGTGTATTTTAAAAGTGGTGCTTGATTGAGCTTAAGTTGTACAGCGCTTAGTTAAAAACCTAATCTTGGCTTGCCTGTAAGGCTTTGCCCGTGGCAAAAAAAGCCCCGCCCGCCACATGGTGTATGGTGCGCAGCTTGTCTAGCGTTGCTTGGTCATGGCCATCACTTTGTTGACTTTCAAAATGCCAGCGCCCGTTGGAGAACACGCGCTCATCCGCACAAGCCGCCACCACTTCAGCAACAAACAAATCATAAGTGTTTTGAATATGTGGCTCGGGGATAACTTTGCATTCCAACCACGCCACACAACCTTTTAGCAAAGGTAAGGCAATCTGTTGCGCATCAAAAGTGGTTAAATTATGCACTGCAAATTTATCGGTATCGGGTAAATCTCTGCCAGAGCTATTGCCCAGCTTCTGCACTAAATCAATCTGCGCCACACAAGGCAGGTTAATGGCAAACGTGCCGGAAGCCTCAATCAGTTCGCGTGTGTAAGTATTTTTATCAATCACTACCGTCACTTTGGGTGGGTCAAAATCTAAAGCACATACCCAAGCCGCAGCCATAATATTTCGCTTGCCGTTATGGGCTGAAGTAATCAGCGTAGTGGGGCCGTGGTTGAGGAGGCGGTAGGCAGAATGAAGGTTAACAATTTTATACATTGGAGTTTTGTGTATTTGGTAAAGTGAATTTAATTATTTTTCCATCAGGATAAATAGTTTTAACACTTTCCTTAAATCTATTTGCAACGTCTTTGAGGCTTTCCAGAGTGGTGTCAACATGGAAGATTACTTCCGTCGTATTTTCTCTAATCATCGAATATAAGCGATTTCCAAGAATTTTTTCTAAATCCTCACTAGTAACCATAATCGTAGTGTCATCTTTAAAGCAAGCACGTTCTAGCGCTGGTTGAATTTCTTCTATATGTAAACTAGATCTAAGGTTAATAACTTCAATAGCCAGTCTGTAACGCTCATATTCAATTATTATCTCGCTAAGAAGATTTCTGAAGTCAGTATCCAACAGAAAGTGTAAGGGCTCAATATCCAGCTTAATAAACTCTTTTTCTATATTAGCTGTAGGTCTTAATTCTAAAAAAGCTCCTGGCTTATTACGCACTGGATTAATAAAGTCCCTTTGATATACAAATAAGCTATTAGCCATTCTTGATAAAGTAAATATAGCTTTGTTTGCTGCGGCTAGATTGTGACTTTGCTCTTCTTCTAATTCTTTTTGATTTTGAAATTCAAATGCAAACTTAGCACCATAGAATGCTGCAACTAATGTAGCCAAAGCTGGTATATATGAGGTTAAGAAGCTACTCCAATCCTCATTTTGTATAATTAGACCAGCTCCTACTCCAAGCAAAAAAGCTGTGCCAACTGTAAATACTATATTCATGTTACTTCTGCCAAGCATCCCTTAGTGTCACTGTTCTATTAAACACTGGCTTACCCGCCACGCTGTCTTTTCTATCCGCCATAAAGAAACCTAGAAACTATCACGCCAGCATTTCCAATAATATAGGATGCCAATGTTTTAGAGGTATAGCGCCCATTTTTTCGCCCAAGCGTTGTTTATCTATACAGCGCAGTTGGTCTAGCAAAATGCGTGAGGCTTTACCTTTGAAATTGATTTCAGGACGGCAACCTAGTGGCTGTCCTTGACTGGTGAGGGGGGCGATAATAATGCGGGGGAGCGCGGCATTCATATCATCGGCAGAAATGACTAAAGCGGGGCGAGTTTTGCGAATTTCACTGCCGACGGTGGGGTCAAGCGTGACCCAATAGACCTCGCCGCGTTTTACCATTCCCAATCGGCCTGCTCGGTTTGTGTTTCCACAATGCCATCCCAAGCCGATACGTCTTTTTGCACATCGTATCCTGCAAACCAGTTTTTACGTGGTTCCGTGTTGGCTGCTTCAATAATAATGCGATTATTTTCTACATGCATGATGACCTCTTCTTGAATGTCGCAGGCCGCGATGAGGGTTGCTGGTATCAACACCCCTTTAGAGTTTCCAATTTTTCTAATCGCAGTTTTCATACCATGCCCTCATTGATGTTGTAACAATGTTATAACTTATCAGGTGGTTTTTCAAGCTTATTTCTGCCAAGCATCCCTTAGCGTCACAGTTCTATTAAACACTGGCTTCCCAGCTACACTGTCTTTTCTATCGGCCACAAAATAACCGTGGCGTTCAAATTGAAAGCTTTCGGCAGGTTTGGCGTCTTGTAAACTTTGTTCTAATTGTGCGGTAATGGTGGTGACTGAATTTGGATTAATATCCTCTAAAAAGTCACGGTCGCTGCCATCTTCATGTTTACCTTGGCCAGGATTAGCTTCTTTAAACAGGCGGTCGTACATTCTAATTTCTGCCTCGTACGCATGCGCGGCGCTGACCCAGTGAATATTGCCTTTAACTTTCACGCTATCAGAACCCGGCGTGCCAGATTTTGTATCTGGCAGATATTCACAATGCACCACGGTCACGTTGCCTTGCGCATCTTTTTCACAGCCGGTGCATTTGACCACATAGCCATAACGTAGCCGCACCATGCCATCTGGCGTAAGCCTAAAAAAGCCTTTGCTCGGTACTTCCATAAAGTCTTCGCGCTCTATCCATAACTCTTTGGAGAGCTGGATGGTGCGTTTGCCTAGCTCCGGTTTAAGCGGATGGTTAGGGGCAAAACAATCCTCGCTTTGACCTTCCGGGTAGTTATCAATCACCAGTTTAATCGGGTCGAGTACGGCAATGCGGCGCTCAGCGTCTATATTCAACACTTCGCGCATGCAGTCTTCCAGAATGGTGTATTCAATCCATGAGTCGGCTTTGCTGACACCAATGCGGTCGGTAAACAGTTTAAAGCCAGCTGGCGTGTAACCACGGCGGCGCGCGCCTGCCAGCGTAGGCAAGCGTGGGTCATCCCAACCGCTGACGTGTTTTTCTTCCACCAGTTGTATCAGTTTGCGTTTTGATAACACCACATAGGTGAGGTTTAAACGTGCGAACTCATATTGTTTTGGCACCGGTTGTGCAATGAGTCCAGCTTCTGCCAAATGCTCCAACAGCCAATCATAAAACGGCCGTTGGTCTTCAAACTCTAGAGTGCAGATAGAGTGGGTAATGGTTTCCAGCGCGTCTTCAATTGGGTGCGCAAAGGTATACATGGGGTAAATGCACCAAGTATCACCAGTGTTATGGTGATGCGCGCGGCGAATACGATAAATCGCCGGATCGCGCATATTAATGTTAGGCGAGGCCATGTCGATTTTGGCGCGTAGCACCAAGCTGCCATCGGCATGTTTGCCATCGCGCATTTCGCGGAACAGCCTGAGGTTTTCTTCCACGCTACGGTTGCGGTAAGGCGAGTCTTTGCCAGCCTCAGTTAAGGTACCACGGTTGATCCGCATCTCGTCTGCGCTTTGGGCATCTACATAGGCGTGACCATGCGTAATCAGCGCTTCGGCCGCTTGGTACATAAAATCAAAATAATCAGAGGCAAAGTACAGATTGCTTTCACCACCATTTTGCCAGCCAAAGCCTAACCAGCGCACCATTTCTGAGATGCTATCGACATACTCTTGGCTTTCTTTTTCCGGATTGGTATCGTCAAAACGCAAATGGCAAATACCGTTGTAATCGCGTGCCAAACCAAAGTTTAAGAAGATGCTTTTGGCGTGACCAATATGCAAATAGCCATTGGGCTCGGGCGGAAAACGGGTGCGGATTTTTGCAGCATCTACTTGGCCAGTGGCTTGCAGGGCTGCGTTGCCGGGCGTACCTGCCCATTTTTTGCTGGCATATTTATTCTGGTCTAAATCTTTTTCGATAATGGCGCGAATA
>DASWSZ010000042.1:0-22921 GCA_036402395.1 Methylophilus sp. | reverse complement strand
CAAACTAATCAATACAGATTAGCCAGTGATAATTACTCCACAGCTTACCCAGGCGGTTACTCACTGCATGCGGACTGGATGAATGGCTGGGATGAGACCATCATGAACCGTATGGTGAAAGGCTGCATCAATAAAAACATTAACTGCGGTGGTACTAATCTGGGTGATGGTGAGATGTTATATGGTGTGAATAACGATTAGTAATTACCTTAGTTATCCACTCACAAAAAAGCCAGTTGATTACCTCAACTGGCTTTTTTGTATACAACGTTTGTAGTGTTTTAACGATACTATATCTATACCTTAGGCATACCATTCGCTAGTTATTGCCTAACTATTGCTTATTTCCACAGCACCTTATAAATAAAGCCAGGAAAAGCAAATACTAAAAATAAGCTAAAAGTGACAGCATAGAACTCCCAACCCTGCGCACTGATTAACCCCATAGTCGTTTGCTCAGCATAAAGTGCTACTGATCCTACTAGGAAATATAGCAACACTAACTCTAGTAGACACCAAGCTAAGTTTTTGTTTGGGCTGGCTAGCGACTTAACATAGAACAGTTTATCGGAAAACCAAGGTAAGTTGGCAGCCACAAAGGCTAACAGTAAGATCGTAATCTGTGTCATAAGTAAATCAACACCCTACTGCAAACTGGTGACAATCGCCAAGCCTGATACATTCATCAACACTTGTGGCAATAAGCCTAACATCAATAATGCCAATGCATTTAAACTTAATACCAGCTTCATATCAGCAGGTGCAACAATTGAGGCATAGTCTTTAGCGGCATCAAAATACATTAGCTTGACGATGCGTAAATAGTAATAAGCGCCAACTACTGCCAGTAGTACTGCGAGCACCACTGCCCAAGTGAAACCAGCCTGCCACGCTGCTTGTAGTACAGTAAATTTTGCATAGAAGCCTATGGTAGGTGGAATGCCAGCCATACTAAACATGGTAATCAGCATCAAAAAGGCGGCCCATGGGCTACGTTGATTGAGGCCTTTTAAATCGTCTAAATTTTCTGCTTCAAAGCCGTTTCTGGATAGCAATAAAATCATGCCAAAACCAGCCAATGTCATTAATACATAGGCTGAAATATAAAATAGACTAGAAGCGTAACCGTTGAGATTGCCACTCATCAAACCAAATAATAAGAATCCAATATGTGAAATGGTGGAGTAAGCCAACATACGCTTTAAGTTAGTTTGCGCAATGGCGCTAAAGTTACCAATCGCGATTGACAGCACTGCCATAATCAGCAGCATGTCTTGCCAGTCAGCGGCCAATGGATATAGTCCTTGCGCTAACAAACGGATGGCGATGGCAAAGGCGGCAAACTTAGGTACCGAGCCAATTAAAATAGTGATGGAGGTAGGCGAACCTTGATACACATCGGGCACCCACATTTGAAATGGCACCGCGCCAAATTTAAACGCGAGGCCGGCAACAATAAATACCAAGCCCATAATGAGAATAGGATTATGCGTATTTTGCTCACTGAGCGCACTGGCTATTTCTGTAATGTTTAAGCTGCCGGTCATGCCGTAGATCATGCTCATGCCATACAACAACATACCAGACGCCAGCGCGCCTAATACAAAATACTTCATCGCCGCCTCGGAGGCATGCGCATTATCCCGGTCAAACGCCACTAGTGAATATAAGCACAGTGAAAGTAACTCTAAACCTATGTATATAGTGAGCATACTCTGGCCAGAAATCATAATCATCATACCCAGCATGGCAAACAACACCATGGCGTAATATTCGCCACGGTACATATTGCGTAACTGCATATATTGTCTGGTATACACCAACATCATTGACGTACCTAAATACGTCATTAGCTTCAGCACATCGGCCAAACTATCATCAACAAACATATTACTAAAGGCATAGCCGACTGCTGGCGTGTGCGTAGTAAAGGTAAACCAAGCGGCAGCAAATAAGGTGAGCTGCGCTAAGGCATAAATCACAAACTTATTATTCGGCTTGATAAACAAATCCGCGATCAAAATGAACATCGCCATGCCAAGCACCACCATTTCTGGCAAAGCAGTGATGATGTCGTATTGTATAGATTCCATGCTTAGATACCCACTGCAGGTAGATTGCTGATGACTGGCAATTTACTGACTTCCATATGTTTTAAAAACTCAACGCTCGTGGCTTGCAGCATCTCAGTAATGGGTTCTGGATAGACACCAAAGCCAATCACCAAAATGGCTAACACGGCCAATATTAAAAATTCTCGGGGGTTTAAGTCTTTTAATTCAGCCACATGCTTGTTGGCCACTTCGCCGTAAAACACGCGCTTGGTCATCCAAAGTGTATAGGCAGCACCAAAAATTAAGGTGCTAGCCGCCAAGAATGCTACCCAGAAATTAAACTTCACCGCGGCTAATATCACCATAAACTCACCGACAAAACCTGAGGTACCGGGCAAACCACTATTGGCCATGGCAAATAACACCGCAAAGGCGGCAAACATCGGCATGGTATTCACTACCCCGCCGTAATCGGCAATTTGACGACTATGCATGCGGTCATACAACACGCCCACACACAAAAACATGGCGCTAGAGATAAAGCCGTGTGAAATCATTTGCACCACCGCGCCTTCAAGCCCTAACTGGCTAAACATAAAAAAGCCCAGCGTGACAAAACCCATGTGCGAAATCGACGAATAAGCAATCAGCTTTTTCATATCTTTTTGTACTAAGGCTACCAGCGCAATATAGACGATTGCAATGAGTGACAAGGTAATCATGGTGCCAGAAAAATAATGCGCGGCATCTGGCGCAATCGGCATGGCAAAACGAATAAAGCTATAACCGCCTAATTTAAGCGCAATGGCAGCCAATACCACCGAACCACCTGTGGGTGCTTCGACGTGAGCATCAGGCAACCAAGTGTGCACCGGCCACATCGGAATCTTCACAGCAAACGCCATAAAAAACGCAATGAAAATCCAGATTTGCGCGCTCATGGTTAAGGGCAATTGGTAGTAATCAGTGAGTGCAAAGCTGCCGGTTTGATGATACAAATAAATAAACGCTACCAGCATCAGCAAGGAGCCTAGCAAGGTATAGAGGAAAAACTTAACAGTGGCATACACGCGGTTAGGCCCACCCCAAATGCCAATAACCAAGAACATCGGAATCAGCATCGCTTCCCAGAACACGTAGTACAAAATGCCATCCAGCGCACTAAACACGCCTATCATCAGGCCGCTCATGATCAGGAAAGCCGCCATATATTGCGAGATATTATGGGTGATGACTTCCCACGCGGCGATGACGACAATTAAAGTAGTTAAGCTGGTGAGTAGTATCAATGGCACGGAAAAACCATCTGCACCCAAGTGATAATTGATATTAAAGGCGGGAATCCATGACACACTCTCTTGGAACTGGAACGTGCCTACATCCATCTGAAAATGGGTATACAGCGGAATAGTTACCAAGAAACTTATCGCGCTGCCAGCTAAACCTAGCCAGCGCGTCAAATTTGGCTTGTCATCGCTACCCAATAACAACACCAGCACGCCGGCAAACATGGGCACCCAAATGGCGTAACTTAATAAATGGTTAAAAAAACTCATGTGCGGCACTTAATTAATTTTGATAAAGAACGTTAAGAATAAGAACACGCCAATAATCATGGCAAAGGCATAGTGGTAAATCAAACCAGATTGCACATGACGTACTTTGGCAGAAATTTTACCCATTAAATTGGCTGTACCATTGACCATGGCGCCATCAATCAACTGCACATCGCCGATATGCCATAACTTGCTACCGATTAGGCGTGAGCCATTGGCAAATAACTTGACATATAAACGGTCTATGCCATAAGCATGCTGTAGCACGCTATTCACTGCGCTAAATTTGTGTTGTATCGCGGCCGGGATATCAGGGCGTTTCATATAGAAGAACCAAGACAACGCCACGCCAGACGCGGCTAACACAAATGGCAACGTCATAAACCCATGCAAGGCCATACCGGCTGGACTATGCAATAACTCGTGATAGTGATGGGTTAAATGCGACATGGCAGGATGCGCCTCAGCATTCACCATAATCACACCATTGAAAAAGTCGCCAAACAACATAGGCTCTAATGCGAGATAACCAATGATGACAGAAGGAATCGCCAATAAAATCAATGGCAATTTCACTACCCAGCCCGGCTCGTGCGGGTCATCGTTTGGAGATAAACCGTGGTGATGGGCATGCGCGTCATGATCTTCGTCGTGATGAGTACCATCTGCATGCGCTTTGGCATGATGGCCGTCATGTTTTGCAACGCGCCACTTTTCTTTGCCGTGGAACACCAAGAAATACAATCTGAACGAGTAAAACGCAGTGACAAACACGCCTGCCAACACCGCAAAGTAAGCAAACCCACTGCCGGTAATATGCGAGAACTTGACCGCTTCAATAATGCTGTCTTTTGAATAAAACCCAGCAAAAAACGGCGTGCCGATTAAAGCAAGCGAACCGATAAGTGAGGTAATCCAAGTCACCGGCATGTATTTCTTTAAATTACCCATATTGCGGATGTCTTGGTCATGGTGCATGCCCATAATCACAGCGCCCGCTGCCAAGAATAATAAGGCTTTAAAAAACGCATGCGTCATTAAGTGGAAAATCGCCACAGAATATGCCGATGCGCCTAAAGCGACTGTCATATAACCAAGTTGTGACAAAGTGGAATACGCTACTACGCGTTTAATGTCGTTTTGGATAATGCCTAAGAAGCCCATAAATAAGGCAGTAATGGCGCCAATAATCATGACAAACGATAGCGCGGTAGTGGATAACTCAAATAGCGGTGACATACGCGCCACCATAAAGATACCTGCGGTCACCATCGTTGCTGCGTGAATCAAAGCAGAAATGGGCGTGGGACCTTCCATCGAATCAGGTAACCAGACATGCAACGGCACTTGCGCGGATTTACCCATAGCACCTATGAATAACAAGATACAGGTCACCGTCATCAGCGACCATGCCACATTCGGCAATAAGTACACTTGCACGTCGGCCAAACTAGGTGCTGCTTGGAATACAGTGGCGTAATCCAAACTACCGGTGTAATACAGCACCATGCCTATGCCGAGTAAAAAGCCAAAATCACCGACACGGTTGACCAAAAACGCTTTTAAATTGGCGTAAATAGCAGTTGGCCGCGTGTACCAAAAACCAATGAGTAGATAGGACACTAAGCCTACTGCCTCCCAGCCAAAGAACAACTGCATAAAATTATTACTCATCACCAGCATTAACATGGCGAAAGTAAACAGGGAGATGTAGCTAAAAAAGCGGCTATACCCCGGGTCTTCGTGCATATAACCTATGGTATAGATATGTACCATGAGTGAAACAAACGTCACTACCACCATCATCATGGCGGTCAAGTTGTCAATTAAAAAGCCTATTTCAAAACGTATATCACCCGATGTGAGCCAAGTGTAAACACTTTCATTGAGCGTAAATCCAGCCAAGGTTTGCTTAAACACATAGGCCGATAATAAAAAAGCCATGCCGACCGCACTAATGGTCAATATATGCGCAGCCGGCCGTGGTAATTGATGGCCAAATAAACCAACCACAGCGGCCGCCAATAACGGCAACACAGGGATAAGCAATAAGAGTTGTGACATGGTCATGATTTTATTAGTTAACCTTTTAAATGATCCAAATCATCGACGTTGATGGTGCGTAAATTACGGAACAACACCACTAATATCGCCAAACCTATGGCGGATTCTGCGGCGGCTACCGTCAGAATAAAAAATACAAATACTTGGCCCGCGATGTCATTTAAATAATGCGAGAAGGCAATAAAGTTTAAGTTAACCGCTAATAGCATCAATTCAATCGCCATCAACAAAATAATGACGTTTTTACGGTTTAAGAAAATACCGACCACGCTGATGGCAAACATTAGCGCGCCTAAAATAAGGTAATGTGATAATCCGACCATTAGGGTGCCTCTCCATTGCTTGCTGGCACAGTGGGCGCTGGCTCAGTTTGCACTTTTTCTACCACCGCTGGCATGCTTACCATGCGTATTCTGTCTTGTCTGCGCACCTTCACTTGCTCGGATGGGCTCATCGATTTACTGTCTTTTCTATCACGTAAAGTCAGCACAATCGCCGCCACAATCGCTACTAGTAATACTACGGAGGCCAATTCAAACGGTAGCAAATATTCGGTATACAACACCCGTCCAAGTTCAGCCGTGTTGCTGTAGCCTTCAGGTTTACTCATTACCGCTTGCGCTGGCGCAAAATATTTACCACCCAGCACCATCACCATTTCAACCGTCATCAATATACCGATAAATCCGGCCATCGGTAAGTAATCCCAAAAGCCTTCACGTAGCTTATCAACGTTAATATCTAGCATCATCACCACAAACAGGAATAACACCATGACCGCGCCTACATACACCAACACAAGTGCGATACCTAGAAATTCGGCTTCCAATAACAGCCAAATACCTGCCGCGGTAAAGAACGCCAGCACCAAAAATAAGGCGGCATGCACCGGGTTACGTGTAGTAATGACGCGCAAACCAGCAAACAGCAAAATGGCTGCCAAGGTATAAAACACAATATCGGAGAACACCATAATCGTTACCTGTAATTCTTATCTTGAGCGCGGTCGGCCGCGATTTGTTTTTCGTGCTTATCACCTACTGCAAGCAACATCTCTTTGGTGTAGAGCAAGTCACCACGCTCTTCGCCGTGATAGTCAAAAATGCGGGTTTCGACAATGCTATCCACCGGGCAAGACTCTTCACACAAGCCGCAAAAAATACATTTGGTTAAATCAATGTCGTAACGCGTGGTGCGGCGTGTATTGTCCTCGCGTTGCTCAGACTCAATCGTAATGGCCATTGCTGGGCACACTGCTTCACATAATTTACAAGCAATACAGCGTTCTTCGCCATTGGGGTAGCGGCGTAAGGCATGCAAACCCCTGAAGCGATTGGATTGCGGTGTGCGCTCATCTGGATATTGAATGGTAATTTTGCGGGCAAAGAAATAACGCCCGGTGAGCGCCATGCCTTTCAGCAGCTCCCACAGCATTAAACTACCCAATGTATTTTTGATTTGGCTCAACATAATTTAATGGAACAAATATCCAAGTGAAGTTTGCATCATGGCAGCGACAAACACGATCCATACCAAGGTGATGGGGATAAAAATTTTCCAGCCTAAACGCATAATTTGGTCGTAGCGGTAACGTGGAAACGTCGCGCGGAACCACAAGAACAAGAATAACAAGAAAGCCACTTTAGCCAGCAACCACAAGAAACTATCGGGGATAAACGGTACTGGTGACAGCCAGCCGCCCAAAAACATGAGTGCTGCCAGCATGGACACCAGAATCATATTGGCATATTCTGCCAAAAAGAATACGGCAAACGCCATACCTGAATATTCCACATGGAAACCGGCCACAATTTCAGATTCGCCCTCAGCCACGTCAAACGGCGCACGGTTGGTCTCTGCCACGGCACTGATAAAGTACACTACAAATAGCGGGAATAAAGGAATGAAATACCAGTGCCAGAATCCGCCCTCTTGGCCCATCACAATTTTGCCTAGGTTAAGCGAGTTGGCGCACATCAACACCCCTACCAACGTAAAGCCCATGGCAATTTCATACGAAACGATTTGCGCGGCTGAGCGAAGTGAGCCTAAAAACGCGTATTTAGAGTTAGATGCCCAGCCCGCAATAATCACGCCATACACCGCTACCGACGTCATGGCCAAGATATACAACAAGCCTGCATCAATATTGGCCAACACCATGGTGGCATCAAACGGAATCACCGCCCAAGCGGCAAAAGCCGGTGCAATCGCCAAGACTGGGCCGATTAAAAACAAGCCTTTATTGGACGCAGTGGGTAAAATAATCTCTTTAAACAACAACTTAAGTGCATCGGCCACTGGCTGTAATAAACCCCAATAGCCTACACGGTTGGGACCAATACGCACCTGCATATAGCCGATGACTTTACGTTCAGCCAAAGTAAGGTAAGCCACCGCAATCATTAACGGCAAGACGATGGCCACGATTTTAATTAGCGTCCAAGCCACCGTTTGTACCGGTGCCCAATAGTCACCGAACATGTTTGCTAAAAAATCCATGCTTAATAAGCTTCCATGATAGTGGTTTCGTAATGCTGGTATTGCTCTTGGCTAATTTTCTCAATGGCAATATCTCCCATTAAGTTGCCCAAACCCGTGCTTAACTCGTGCGAAGCAGCGACACGCACGCAGCCTTTGGCCACGTGATAGTCCAGTTTCACTTTTAATACAGCACTACCCATGTCTTGGCTGGCCAGCACCACATCGCCATCGGCCAAACCGAGTTCTGCAATTTGCGCTGCACACATGCGCGCCATTGGGCGGGTATTGTATTTGGTTTTTTGCAAAGGACCTGAACGTCTAACTATCGGATCCGATTCATATTGCGGCACTTCACCAATGCGTTGCAAACCTTCTTTTTTAATGTTGACTTCAATCTCAACCAGTTCTTTGAGGTTATTGTTTAAGCTGCGACGTACCACTACCGAGGGTTTTTCGCCGTTGAATATCTTGGTTTTCACTTCTTCGCTGCTATTAAACTCAAAGTCTTTAAGCCCCAAGGTATTGGCCAACACGCGCAATACTTTCCAAGCAGGACGACATTCACCTAAAGGCTTAGTCACAGCTTGGAAACTTTGCACACGGCCTTCCATGCTCATAAAGGTGCCCGATGTCTCGGTAAATGGCGCTATCGGTAATAAGATATCGGCATGCTCTAAGGCTTGTGATTTAAACGCAGTAAGTGCCACTACACACTCGGCTTTTTGCATGGCGGCTTTGGCAAGCGCCGCATGTTGACAATCTAACTCCGGCTCAATATTCAGCAATAAATAAGCTTTGCGCGGTACTTCTAACATGGCACGCGCATGCATGCCCATGGCGGATGGCATTACGCCCATAAAATGCATGCCGGTACTATTAGCCGCCGCTGGCAAAATACCACCTTTAGCGCCACTAATGCCGCCAATCGCTTCCGCCATACTGTACATCTCGGTAAAGCGCGGGTCGCTTAGCGCCATATTGCCCAAAAATATACCCACTTTAGGTGCGATTAAATCGACCTCTTTACCCAAACCAGCCAGACTTTCCGCCATGGCTTGCGTATTAGGGCGAACACGAATTTCTTCTAGCAATGCATTAAGTGATGGTGGCAAACATAAAGACAAACGTTGCAAGCCTGACATGGCTTTAAGAATTTGACCCAGTACGTTGACCATGTCATTCGGGCGTACAATGACTTTATGGGCAATGTCCATCAATGGATTGTTATCCAACGGGCTAACAATAGATAACTCTGCACCATTGGCCACCGCTTTGCGGAAACGTTGCGCCAATAACGGGTGCTCATTACGCAAGTTAGAACCAATCAGCAAAATACGGTCTAGCGATTCAATCTCTTGAATATCGCAACCCATCCAAGGCGTACCCACGCGCTTACCGTCCATTCTAAAATCGGTTTGGCGTAAACGGTAATCAATATTGCCACAGCCTAAGCCATTGGCTAACTGCTTGATTAAATAGCCTTCTTCCATAGTGCTGTTAGGCGACACCAATACACCCAGCGCATCGCTACCATATTGCTTAGTAATGTCTTTCAATTGACCAGCAGCAAACTCTAACGCTGTTTTCCAATCCGTTTCTTGCCACTGACCATTGTGTTTAATCATCGGTACTTTAAGACGGTCTGGGCTATTCAAACCTTCGTAAGAATAGCGGTCACGGTCGGACAACCAACATTCGTTAATCGATTCTTTTTCACGTGGCAGCACGCGCATGACTTTATTGTCTTTGACATGCACTTCAATATGCGAGCCCAAACCATCATGCGGCGCAATGGAAGGACGGCGTGTCAGTTCCCAACTACGCGCCGAATATCTAAATGGCTTACTGGTTAAGGCACCGACAGGGCATAAATCAATAATATTGCCACTGAGTTCTGAGTTGACTGATTTATCGACATAAGCCGTAATTTCGGCATGCTCGCCACGACCAACCAAGCCCAGCTCTTGCATGCCGCCCACTTCTTTAAGAAAGCGCACACAGCGTGTACATTGAATACAACGCGTCATATCAGTACTGACCAGTGGGCCAATATTTTTGTTAAATACCACACGTTTTTCTTCGGTGTAGCGTGAGCCACTAGCGCCATAGGCCACTGCAATGTCTTGTAAATCGCACTCGCCGCCTTGGTCGCAGATCGGGCAATCCAGCGGGTGATTGATCAGCAAAAACTCCATCACGCTTTTTTGCGCTTCTACCGCTTCTTTGCTGCGGGTAAAGATTTTCATGCCATCCGCCACAGGCGTGGCACAAGCTGGCAGTGGTTTATTGAATTTTTCTACTTGCACCAAACACATACGGCAGTTAGCCGCCACCGACAATTTTTTGTGGTAGCAGAAACGTGGTATGGCAATACCCACCGCATCCGCGGCATCAATAATGGTGACGCCGTGTTCAACTTCGAGTGGTTTGCCGTCTATTTCAATATTTAACATGTGCTCAATCTCTAAGATTTATTGTGTGGGATAGAGTGCAAAGCGCACGGCACGCAGAAACCGCAACGTACTTGAAGTACGTGAGGATTTCGAGTACCGCGTAACGCAGCAATATGCCCACAGAATAGATTTTTCATTTACCATCAACCATGCTTTTACCGTGAGTAATGTAATACTCAAACTCCGGTCTAAAATGCTTAATAAAACTTAACACTGGCGTCGCTGCTGCATCACCCAAGGCACAAATGGTACGCCCAGAAATATTGCGGCTCACATCGTTCAGCAATTCCAAATCCTCCATCTTACCTTTGCCATCTACTATGCGTGAAATGACGCGATAGACCCAGCCGGTGCCTTCACGGCAAGGCGTACACTGACCGCAGCTTTCTTCGTAGAAAAAATAGCTTAAGCGTTTTAAAGCCTTCACCATACACGTGGTGTCATCCATGACAATCATGGAACCCGCACCTAAGCTAGAACCTGCCTTGCTTAGGCCGTCATAATCCATAGTCGCGCCCATAATGGCGCTGGCTGGCATCACGGCGGTAGAAGGACCACCGGGAATCACGGCTTTTAATTGACGGCCTTTCCACACACCACCGGCCATAGTTAACAACTCAGTAAATGGAATACCCATCTTCACTTCATAATTACCCGGCTTTTCTACATGGCCAGAGACTGAAAACAACTTGGTACCGCCTGAGTTACGCACACCCAAATCGGCAAACGCTTGACCACCGTACTGTAAAATCCACGGAATAGACGCATAACTTTCGGTATTATTCACATTAGTTGGCTTACCAAACACGCCATAACTGGCAGGGAATGGTGGTTTGAAACGCGGCTGACCTTTTTTACCTTCAATCGATTCAATCAATGCCGTTTCTTCACCGCAAATATACGCACCGTAACCATGGACTGCATATAAATCAAAACTAAAATTAGAGCCAAATAACTGTTCACCAATATATCCGGCGGCTCTGGCTTCGGCTAAAGCGGCTTCAAAAATCTCGTAATCCTGCCAAATTTCGCCATGGATATAGTTATACCCAACGCGCGCACCCAAGGTGTAGGCAGCAATTGCCATGCCTTCAATCAATTGATGTGGGTTGTAGCGAATAATATCGCGGTCTTTAAACGTGCCCGGCTCGCCTTCATCGGTATTACACACCAGATACTTGGTGCCATCGTAATACCGTGGCATAAAACTCCACTTAAGACCAGTCGGAAAACCCGCACCACCACGCCCACGCAAGTTAGAAATTTTAATTTGCGTAATGATGTCGGTGGCTTTGACTTTTTCGGTCACCAAGCGCTTAAGTTGGGCGTAACCACCAAGCTTTACATATGTCTCAAGGGATGCCGGATTAGGCTCAGTGAGCGTTCTTAAGGTTAACAGTGTTTGACCGGCTAAATCGGTCATCACTGGTTGCGCATGTAGCATAGTTGAGGTCACCATTATTTCAACTCCTCTAGTATGGAGTCTACTTTATCAGTGGTCAGGTATTCATGCATGTGTGTGTTATTGACGTGCATCAAGGGTGCGCCGCCACAACAGCCCATGCACTCGCCTTCTTTTAGGCTGAACTTACCATCCGCCGATACTTCGTTAAAACCTATTCCCAGCTTATGCTGTAGGTGATCGACGATACTATCGGCATCGCGCAACATACAAGAAATATTGGTGCATACTGTAATTTTGTATTGGCCAACAGGTGACAGTTCGTACATATTATAAAACGTCGCCACTTCCATCGCAGCGATTTCAGGAATACGCAGATATTCAGCCACTTCGGTAATGCTTTCCTTTGATAACCAGCCACGCTCAGTTTGCACGATACGCAACGCAGACATCACCGCCGCCTGACGTTTATCAGCAGGGTATTTGGTCAGCTCATACTCTATTTTCGCTATGGATTCATTACTAAGCATATTTACAACCTAAATTAATCTACCATCGATGAGCAAGTATTGCGCTTTCAGGCGAGGCGCACGAGGCTGAGTCAACGCCGTGTACATAAAAGTACACAAGGCAGACGATAACGAGTGCAACAAAGCATGAAAGTACAAGACGCCGCTCATCGGTCGATCTCGCCAAACACAATATCTTGCGTACCTATGATCGCTACCAAATCTGCAATCATATGCCCCTTGGTCATTTCATCTAACGCCGCCAAATGCGGAAAACCCGGTGCACGAATTTTTAAGCGATAAGGTTTATTTGCGCCATCCGAAATCATATAAATCCCAAATTCACCCTTTGGATGCTCCACCGCCGCATACGCTTCACCTGCTGGCACATGAAAGCCTTCGGTAAACAATTTAAAGTGGTGAATCATGTCTTCCATATTGGTTTTCATGCCTTCACGGTTAGGCGGCGCTACTTTATTATCATCGGTAATCACAGGCCCTGGGTTTTTACGTAGCCAATCCACACATTGTTTGATGATGCGGTTGGACTGCCTGAACTCTTCAATACGCACCAAATAGCGGTCATAACAGTCGCCATTGACGCCCACTGGGATATCAAACTCCATGTCGGCATAGACTTCATAGGGTTGTTTTTTGCGTAAATCCCAAGCAATACCAGAGCCACGCAACATTGGTCCAGTCATACCTAGCGCCAATGCACGCTCTGGTGTAACTACCCCAATACCTACTGTACGTTGCTTCCAGATACGGTTATCGGTGAGCAAAGTTTCGTATTCATCGACGTAAGTGGGAAAGCGATTGGTAAAGTCTTCAATAAAATCTAGGACCGAACCTTGGCGATTTTCATTGAGCTTTTTAATGGCATCAGCGCTTCTAAATGTGGTCGTCTCGTGCTGCGGCATTTTATTCGGCAAATCACGGTAAACGCCACCCGGACGATAGTAAGCAGCATGCATACGTGCGCCAGACACCGCCTCGTAGACATCAAATAAATCTTCACGCTCACGGAAGGCGTATAAGAATACCGTCATGGCACCGACGTCTAAGGCATGCGCGCCTAGCCATAATAGATGGTTCAATACGCGGGTAATTTCATCAAACATGACGCGGATATATTGAGCTCGCACTGGCACATCTATGCCTAGCATTTTTTCAATGGCCATCACATACGCATGCTCATTGGCCATCATGGACACATAATCTAGCCTATCCATATACGGCACGCTTTGCAAATAGGTGCGGTTTTCAGCTAACTTTTCGGTAGCACGATGCAGCAAACCAATATGCGGGTCAGCGCGCTGAATCACTTCGCCATCCAGCTCCAACACCAAGCGCAACACACCATGCGCCGCCGGATGTTGCGGTCCAAAATTCATCGTATAGTTTCTAATCTCAGCCATAACTAATCATTCCAAACTTGCTAGATTCAGCCCAAGATAAGGCGGAGTTGCGAAGACTGTGTGTATCAATACGGCGAGCAATCACAACGCCGTATTGGGTTGAATGTTGCAGGCGCCTAGCCATTGTGAAAACCTTTTTCCTTGTGCGCACCCTCATCACGGATGACGCGCGGCACATTATTACGCAACTCGATGGACACCGGCTGATACACCACGCGCTGTTGCACTGGATCGTAACGCATTTCAACATTGCCTATCATGGGGAAATCTTTACGGAACGGATGGCCTACAAAGCCATAGTCGGTGAGCAATCGGCGTAAATCTGGATGATTTTCGAACATCATGCCATATAAATCAAAGGCTTCACGCTCAAACCAGTTAGCCACTGGCCAAGTATCGACCAAGGTAGGAAACACAGGAAACTCATCATCTTGCGCAAACACACGCAGGCGCACACGCTGGTTTAAGGTGACCGAGAGCAAATGAATGACCAACGCATAACGCGGCCCCTCCCAGCGCCCATCGCCATATTCAGAATAATCCACACCACATAAATCAATCAGCTGTTCAAACTTAAGCTCGGCATGGTGTTGCAGTTTTTGACAAGCCGCCAACATGTCCTGCGGCTTAACCTCTATGGTAATCTCACCCAACGCTACTTCATGCTTGACGAGCAAGTCATTTAAGGCAAGCTTTAACTGGGAGGATAAGTGTTGTAATTTAGCTGACATGGGATGAATGGCTTATGCGTTATCGTGCAATCGTGTTCGTTCGTCTAATTTTCTTTTGCAGCTGGATAATGCCGTACAGCAAGGCTTCAGCGGTGGGCGGACAACCCGGCACGTAGACATCTACTGGCACAATGCGGTCACAACCACGCACTACAGAATAGGAATAATGATAGTAACCACCGCCATTGGCGCAAGAACCCATAGAAATTACCCAACGTGGTTCCGCCATTTGGTCATAGACTTTGCGCAAAGCCGGCGCCATTTTATTCACCAAAGTACCGGCCACAATCATCACATCGGATTGACGCGGACTAGGACGAAACACAATCCCAAAACGGTCTAAATCATAGCGCGCGGCACCAGCATGCATCATCTCTACCGCGCAACAGGCCAGGCCAAACGTCATCGGCCACATAGAGCCAGTACGCGTATAGTTAATCACCGTATCCAAGGTGGTGGTGACGAAGCCTTTTTCTAATACGCCTTCTATACTCATCTTACAATTTCCATTTTTGCAACTTCCATTTCAACATGATGCATGGCAAGAAAACAAGCCGAAGACAGTACGGGCAGTGCGGCGTGTGGCAGTTGACGCAGCAAGGCGAAATGTTCAAATGGAAGCGTTAATCCCATTCTAACGCGCCTTTCTTCCACTCATAAACAAAGCCCACTACTAACACAAAAAGAAACAGCATCATCGCCCAAAATCCTGCCAAGCCAACTTCCTGAATCACGACAGCCCATGGGAATAAAAATGCGATTTCTAAGTCGAATAGAATAAATAAGATAGCGACTAAGTAATATCGCACATCAAACTTCATACGTGCATCTTCAAACGCTTCAAAACCACACTCGTAAGGTGAGTTTTTTTCAGCATCCGGTTTATTCGGCGAGACTAGCTTACCTAGGATAAGCGGGCCAATGCCAACGCCTAAGCCCACTAAAATAAACATCAAGATAGGAAAATAATTTTCTAACACCGACTAGCCTCGAGCTGATTTATTCACATTAGCCTACAAATATTTAGACGATCAATTCACGTAAACACTTAACGCTACTCACCGACATGGTCAAAACTTTATTACCAAATTATAAACCTTGGCATTTTCATACAAGCTTACTCAACGCACCGCAATTGACTACTGCCGCTTAAGTAAATTCAAATTATTCTGCTAAAGAATGAGGATTTGCGGTTAAAACAAGCATTTTTTGGTGCCGACGGAGAGACTCGAACTCTCACGACTTTCGTCACTACCCCCTCAAGATAGCGTGTCTACCAATTCCACCACGACGGCAACTGCTTAATCCAACAGCAAATTAATTAGGAATATCCTTCGCTGCTTGATCTTGTGCTGGCACATCAACCGGCGCTGGTGTAACACCAGCATCAACAGCGGCAGGCACAACTGCGGTATTAGCATCAAGCTTTGCAGGGGCTGTGCTTTGCGTACCACTTGATTGTATGACACTACCGCTGCCAGAGCGATGACTGGCCATGTAAGCCAACGTTAAACTGGTGGCAAAAAAGATGGCCACAAATAAAGCAGTCAGCCTACTCAGCAAGTTGGAAGAGCCTGATACACCGAACAAGCTACCAGATGCACCACTACCAAAAGCAGCGCCCATATCAGCACCCTTACCATGTTGCAACAGCACCAAACCTATGACCGCAGCAGCAGCCAGGATATGCACGATTAAAATAAATTTTTCCATAGCATTTTCTTAAAAAACTACTGAACCCTCTTAAATTAAGCTAACGATTAGCGTATGAGTTTTCAGCAGACTGACATATTTTGACGAATTGTTCCGCGTTGAGTGAGCACTTTCCAATCAGCCCACCATCCACGTTTTTCACAGCGAATAATTGTAACGCATTTTGGGGGTTTACGCTGCCCCCGTACAGTATTTTTAAGCCATTTTCGGCGTCATTGTTGGATTGATTGACCTTATGGCGAATAAAGGTATGCATGGCCTCCACTTGCGCCGGGGTCGCCGCCAACCCGGTGCCTATCGCCCAGATGGGCTCATACGAGATAATGCTGTGCGCAAATACAGCATCACCATACATGTTGATGATGGTATCTAACTGCTTACCCACCACCATCTCCATGACACCGGCTTCACGCTCAATCAAGGTTTCGCCTACACATAAAATTGGTGTCAGTCCATAGCGCTTTGCCTGCATAAACTTTTCGGCTATATTTTCATCGGATTCGCAATACGCAGTGCTGCGCTCAGAATGCCCCAAAATAACATACCGACAGCCAAAATCTAACAGCATTTCCGCACCCACCTCACCGGTATGCGCGCCTTGCTCAAACTTGCCCATATTTTGCGCGCCCCATGCAATTTTGCTATGACTTAGCAAAGCTTGCATCTGCGCCAAATAAGGATAAGGCGGACATACTACTATTTGGGTGTATTGCAAATGCGTCAAAAATGGCAAAAAATCAGCAATCAGTTGCGCATTTTGTTTTAGATTACCGTGCATTTTCCAATTGGCCACGATGACTTTGGGTGACGGTATTGCTTCTTGTTGAGCGAGAGTTGACATGGCAGCCTTAAACATGGACGAGCGGAATTTTACGTTAGCATGCGGATTGCGGCAATCAGATTCATGATTTACAAAGCTTAACCCACATACCCTTACTTAGAACAAGGTTATCACTTAGTATCATTCACTATAATTATATTTAATGTAGATACTTAAATATTAGGGGCATCTTTTAACATGAACAATCCGCCAACACTCAAAGCAACTTTTGAACAATACGGCTATATCATGATTAAAAATTTCTTCTCAAAAGAAGAAATTGCCGACCTGATTGCTGAAATTCAGACCACTTGTGCTGCCCACCAATCTGTAGACAGACTCAATGTGGGCAAGCTCACCTTTAACAGTTTGATTATGCATAAGAGCCAGCGCTTACGCCAGTTTATCGCACAACCCAAAGTAGTAGATTTACTCAGCCAACTAATGGGGCCGGACATCTGGGTGAGATGGGATCAAGCGGTAGAAAAAGGCCCAGGGGCCGTGACTTTTCCTTGGCATCAAGATAACTCTTACAGCAAACTCAAAGATCCTCACTACCAGCTATGGATTTCACTAACCAAAATGACCAAAGAGAATGGCGGCATCTGGATATTGCCTGGTAGCCACCAAAAAATATTACCGCATACGTTAGAAGGCTGCCATCAGGCCTACAAAGGCAATACTGATGGTGCAGAATTTATTTCCGCTGAGATAGGTGATATTGTCTTATTTTCATCACTCACACTACACGCCACGACCCCCAATATTACCAATGAAAGCCGCTGGGCTTATGTGGTGGAGTATATGAAAATGGACCATATAGACCCTTATGTGAATGAGCCTCGCCTCATTATTGCTAAAAACGGCAAGCCGCACATAGAATATAAGGCTAAGCTACCTAGCGAGTACTATCCAAGCAACATCATCAAATATTTTAATTTGAGAGAGTCATTAAGAAGCTTGAAAAGAGGGCTAAAGAAACAGCTATTAGGTACTTATTAACCCACTGATCACACACAAGCTTTACTACACCCTAAGATGAGTGTTTTATTAATTAAGCACTGAGTGCTGGATAATCGATATAGCCTTTATCGGTGCCACCATAAAATGTTTTGCTGTCGGCATCATTCAATGGCGCGTCCTGCATGTAGCGTTCAACCAAGTCTGGATTCGCAATAAACGGCACGCCATACGCAATACAATCGGCATGACCGCTAGCAATCGCAGCGTTGCCGCGTGCTTTGTCATAGCTTAAGTTGGCCATATACGCGCCTTTGAAACATTGCCTAAACGCGGCAAAGTCAAATGGGTCGGCCTCACCACCGCCATGAATACCGCCTTCTACAGCATGCAAGTAAGCCAAATTAAACGGGCTTAAGGCTTCCGCTACATAGTTAAACAAAGCTTGCGGATTGCTGTCCTGCATATCATTAAACGGATTCACTGGCGATACACGTACACCGACCCTATCCGCACCAGCCACGGCTACGACTGCCTCAGTCACTTCCAATAGCAAACGCGCACGATTAGCAAAACTACCACCGTACTGATCAGTACGATGATTGCTACCATCACGCAGGAACTGGTCTAACAAATAGCCATTGGCAGCATGAATTTCCACGCCATCAAAACCCGCTTCAAGTGCGCATTTAGTAGCATGTACATAATCTTGAATGATTTCTGGCAATTCACTCGCCTCCAAGGCGCGCGGCTCCACATAGTCTACCAAGCCTTGATAAGTAAATGCTTTACCGGCAGGTTTAATGGCAGAAGGCGCGACTGGCAATGCGCCATTGGGTAATAAACTTGGGTGCGAAATACGGCCCACATGCCACAATTGAATGACAATTTTGCCGCCTTTGGCATGTACCGCCTCGGTGATTTTTTTCCAACCGTCCACTTGCGCTTCTGTATAAATGCCTGGCAATGCTGGGTAGCCATGCGCCATATCCGAAATAGGTGTCGCCTCAGTCACAATTAGGCCAGCCGAAGCGCGTTGCTCATAATATGTCACGTTCATGGCTTGCGGCACACCCCCTTCACCGGCACGATTACGTGTCAGTGGCGCCATTACCACACGGTTGTTTAAAAAAATACTGCCCAATTTAACAGGTGAAAATAAATCTTTAGTCATTCCAAAAAGTCCTCGTTATTAAATTAATTATTTTGCTTTAGCGCCTGCCACTGGCTTGGTGCCTTCAATCAGCAAGGTCACATCAATGTCATCACCCACCGGCGCGTTGTCTTTTTTCATCCAAGTAAAGCCATAATCTGAGGCTTTAATGATAGTGTGCGCTTCAAATCCAGAACGTTCGCCACCCCACGGATCATTGCCAAAGCCTAACACTTTAAACGGCAGGGCAATTTCTTTAGTCACGCCATGCATGGTGAGTTGACCTGTCATCACGCCCTCAGTTGCACTTTTGGCTTCTATTTTTGTGCTGACAAAAGTGATTTCACCAAAGTTAGGCACATCTAAATAATCGGCTTTTTGAATATGGTCATCGCGCTTAGCTAAACCTGTACTAATGCTAGACACACGAATTTTGGCATTAACACTAGATTGCGCCAAATTAGCCCGGTCTATATGAATGACGCCGGACACATCATTAAAGCTGCCTGAAGTTTTGGCCACTACATGGCGTATGGTAAAGTTGGCAAAGCTGTGCGCTGTATCAATATTATAGGTTTCTGTCGCCGCAAAGGCGCTGGTGGCCAAGCTCAGCGCCAAACTGAATAATAGTGTTCTCATCGTATTTTAATCCTTTATTAAAAAAATTAAGTACAGCTTATTTTGCTTAGTATGACTAGTGCGTAACCAAAATGTGCTGACTAATATATTGCATCACCGCTAATGCGTCATTAGTGGCAGGTCAAATAACAACAATTCGCTTTCTGCATTGGCCTGTATATCAATCACACTTTCTGCTTCTATCATGGCAGCATCGCCAGCCGATAATGTGTATCCGTTTAAAGTTACTTGGCCACGCGCCACTTGTACGTAAGCACAGCGCGAGCTTTGTAAATCATAACGCAACATCTGTTGCGCCTCCAATACCGTTGCCCATAACTCTACATTCTGATGAATCATGAGTGAATGTTCACGCGCAGTGGGTGAAGCCACCAAACACCATTGGTTTAATTTGTTCTCCAGTGGGATGGTTTTGTCTTCATAACTAGGCGGTAAGCCATTTTTTTCTGGCAATAACCAAATTTGCAGCAAATGCGCTTCAGTACTGGTAGACGCATTGACTTCGCTATGACGCACACCGGTTCCAGCCGACATACGCTGCACATCGCCAGCACGAATCACCGCACCATTGCCCATGCTGTCTTGGTGCCTAAGCTCACCAGCCAACATGTAAGTAATGATTTCCATGTCTTTATGGCCATGCATGCCAAAGCCAGTGCCGGCCGCCACTTTGTCTTCGTTAATCACGCGCAACACAGAGTACTGCATATGTGCAGGGTCATAGTATTCCGCAAAAGAAAATGAGTGGTAACTGTCTAGCCAACCTTGATTGGCGTGACCACGTGCTTGAGAGGTTCTAAGGGTAATCATGATATCTTATTCAAACTCCTTGAATTGATATTGCTATGATATATATAGCGTATTAACATAGATAGCGAACATTTTTGCTTAATATATTCAAAAAATTTGAACAATGTCACTTAAACTCTCCATAGAAGCCCTAGAAGTCATTGATGCAATTGCCCGCAAGGGTAGCTTTGCGGCGGCGGCCGAATCACTGTTTCGCGTGCCATCGGCTGTGACTTACACTATTCGCAAATTAGAAGAGGATTTAGGCATTGCCATTTTTGACCGTAGCGGTCATCGCGCCAATCTCACTGAAGCAGGCGCAGAACTACTGAAAGAGGGCCGCTATTTACTAGATGCTGCACAAGCGTTAGAGCGGCATGTTAAACGCGTGGCGACTGGCGTTGAAACAGAGATAGGCATTGCGGTCAGCGATTTATTTAATCTTACGCCAGTGTTTCAAATACTCGATGCATTTTATCAACAAGGTTTTGGTACGCGCGTCAAACTCACACGTGAAGTATTTGGCGGCAGTTGGGATGCCCTACTCACTGGTCGTGCCGATATTTCCATAGGCGCGCCAGGCGAAGCGCCACCCGGTGGTGGTTGCTCCACCCAATTATTAGGCCAACTAGAATTTGTATTTGCCGTGGCACCGCATCACCCTCTGGCAACATTAGCCGAACCCTTAGATAATCAGGATATTATGCAGCATCGCGCCGTAGCGGCCGCCGACAGCTCACGCAACTTGCCGCCACGTACCTCGGGCATTATTTCTGGGCAAGATGTACTGACTGTGCCCGACATGCAAAGCAAACTAGTGGCGCAACTGCTGGGCTTAGGGGTAGGTTATTTGCCAAAAAATCTTGCCAATATATGGGCAGCACAAGGCAAGCTCATCATTAAACAAGTGGCAGAACCGAAGACCTTAGCACCCACATTTATCGCTTGGCGTCAGCAGCGCAGCCATCAAATGGGCAAATCGCAACTATGGTTATTGAAACAATTTGAGCAATTGACGCTAGAACAACTCGCCTTGTAATGGCAAAATGGAACTATCACCTAAGGACACGCGCATGAATCAAGAGCAACTGCCGGAAGAGTTTGAACCACTGAATCGAATAGCAATTAAAGCCATGCTGTGGCTGAATGGCTTTGCACACATCATCATCGGGTTAGCGCTGGCTGTTTCAGTGTTGATGTTCACATGGTTATTTTTTATGGACGTTAAACAAGCCGCTAACGCACACAACTTAGTGCATGGCTTTTTACACGCGCTGGGTACATTGATGTTGCTGTGGGCGGTATCTGCGCTGATTTCCGCAGAAATTCGCTATTTACGTGGCCACAAATTACAGGTAGAAACTTTTGTAGAGGTTGTGCTGGTGATGTTCTTGCGCAAATTGATTGTCATACCGGTGCAAGATGCCTCGCCCACTTATCAAGAGATAGGCGTTTGGTTGGGCGGTGCCTTTGTCATCGGCTTGATTTACGTACTAGTACGTTGGTCAGACCGCAACGGTCAGCTGTGAACTGTATGACAGACACTGAGTTTATGCGGCAAGCACTTGCACTTGCACAACTAGCGGCACAGCAACAAGAAGTGCCAGTCGGCGCGGTAGTGGTCAAAGATGGCGTAGTGATTGGGCGTGGTAGCAACTCACCCATTGGCTTGCATGACCCCACGGCGCATGCGGAAATCATGGCGTTGCGCGATGCGGCAAAGCATTTGGGCAATTATCGACTAGTAGATTGCACGTTGTATGTGACGCTAGAACCATGCGCCATGTGCAGCGGCGCCATTCAACATGCACGCATTACACGCTTGGTGTACGGTGCCAGCGACCCAAAAACGGGCGCTTGCGGTAGTGTAGTGAATCTGATGGCTGAGCCAAAGCTTAACCACCATACACAGGTTGAAGGTGGTTTGATGCAAGCCGAGTGCGGAGCGTTACTCAGTGCATTTTTTAAGCAACGCCGACAGCAAGCGCAGCAGCAACAGCAACAGCAATAGTTACTGATAAAACCAATAGTTACTGCTAAAACAATGACAACAAAAAACCCGCCTAAGCGGGTTTTTTTATTTGTTAAAACAAAGTCTTAATTAATCATTACTGCCCATAAATGACATGAGCAAGTGCAATAAGTTAGTGAACATATTGTGCAAGCTAATGTA
>DASWSZ010000041.1:0-20060 GCA_036402395.1 Methylophilus sp. | reverse complement strand
TTTACGGTGGCTTGGTCATGGCTAAATAGATTAAACAACATGGTATTCTCCCCTGAATGTACTGACAATCTAACGCTAATGGGGATTGCGCTTTCTGTAATGAAACGCTACTTTTACCGAGCTATTCATTAATATGCTAATTATTAGCGTTGTTTTAAATAGGCTTTTTTATGGCTAATGCTAGCGTGTAGCTATGAAAAGTGCTTTAGCGTACATTGCTAATCCAGCCTTAGTCGCTGTTGTGCCGTACCTATGGCTGGATGTATTAAAGCATCATCAAGATAAACTCACGCAAAGCAAGCAAGTGAATAATGGGTAGCTAGTGATTAAAGGGCTGCTGTTGAGTGTTATTAACCAAGTTAAGAAGGCAGGGCTAACGTATGCAGAATTTTGAATTTTATAATCCGACCAAAATCGTATTTGGCCAAGGTCAAGTGGCGCAGTTGGATACCCTGGTACCAAAAGACGCAAGAGTATTGGTGCTGATAGGCGGCCAAAGTGCTAAGCAAAATGGCACTTTAGATGAGGCACTGCAAGCCTTAGGCGCGCGCCATGTTGAGGTGTTTGAAGGCGTAGAGCCTAACCCGCGTTACGAAACGCTGCTGAACGCCGTTGAGCTAATTAAACAATACAAGTTGGACTTTTTGCTGGCAGTGGGCGGCGGTTCTGTCATCGACGGCACTAAATTTGTGGCGGCTGCGGCATGCTTTCATGGTGACGCGTGGGATATTCTGCTAAAACGCGGTGCCAATGTGCAGGCGGCCATGCCGTATGGCACTATTTTAACGCTGCCGGCTACTGGCTCAGAAATGAATAATGGCTCGGTGATTACCAAAGACTCAGAGAAAGCGAAGCTGTTTTTCTCCAGTGATTTTGTTTACCCACAATTTTCCATTTTAGATCCGACCAAATCGTACACTTTGCCGCCGCGCCAATTGGCCAACGGTGTGGTGGATGCGTTTACCCATACAGTAGAGCAATATTTAACCTACCCTGTGGGCGCCATGGTGCAAGACCGCTTTGCTGAAGGGCTACTATCTACCCTGATAGAAATAGGCCCCAAATTATTGGCCAACCCTAGCAATTATCAATTACAAGCCAACTTTATGTGGACAGCGTCACTGGCACTCAATGGCTTGATTGGCGCCGGTGTGCCGCATGATTGGGCGACGCATATGATAGGCCACGAAATTACCGCCTTGCATGGCCTAGACCATGCGCAAACCTTGGCGATTATTTTGCCTAGCATGTTGCATGAGCGCAGTGAATCTAAACGCGAAAAGCTTTTACAATTTGCTGAGCGCGTTTGGCATATCAATACTGGTAACGAGAACGAGCGCATTACACAGGCTATTCAAAATACCCGTGCTTTTTTTGAAAGTTTGGGTGTCAAAACGTATTTGTCTGATTACCAAATTGGACAAGAGGCAGTGGCTGAGCTCATCGCGAAGCTGGAAGCGCACGGCATGGTGGCGCTGGGCGAGCATAAAGATGTAGATTTGGCGCGTAGCCGCAAAATTATTGAAGCGTCTATCTAGGTGTTTAGATAAGTGCTCAGGCTTTCATTTAAGGTATTGAAAAACTTACAGATTTAAGGGAAACATCATGAAAGCAGTCGGCCTTACGCATTACTTACCTATCGATAATCCGCAGTCTTTAATGGATTTAACACTCGCCATGCCTGAAGTCAGCGGTCGGGATTTATTGGTGCGCGTACAAGCTATTTCAGTCAATCCGGTCGATACCAAAGTGCGCAAACCTAAAGAAATGGTTGAAAATCCGCCCAGAATTTTGGGCTGGGATGCGGCCGGCGAGGTAGTGAAAGTCGGTCCTGAGTGCACTTTGTTTAAAGTCGGTGATGCTGTGTTTTATGCGGGTGAACTTAACCGTCCGGGTTCTAATGCGCAGTATCAATTGGTGGATGAGCGTATTGTCGGGCACAAACCGACTAGCTTAAATGATGCGCAAGCAGCGGCTTTGCCTTTAACCGCGCTGACGGCTTGGGAATCGTTGTTTGAGCGCTTGCAGATAGCACCATCGCCCGCTGAAAATAGTGGCAAAAGTCTGCTCATTATAGGTGGGGCAGGTGGTGTCGGTTCAATTGCCATACAGCTCGCCAGCAAACTGGCAGGCCTTACTGTGATCGCCACTGCTTCACGCCCAGAAACCGAGCAGTGGGTGCGCGACCTAGGTGCGCACCATGTGATCAATCACAAGCAAGATTTACTGCCACAAATGGCGAATATAGGCTGTACAGAGGTCGATTATATTTTCTGCTGCAACGATACCGATGCTTATTTTCCGGTAATGGCGGCATTGATTAAACCACAAGGCCGCATTTGTTCGATAGTAGAAACGGTCAAACCGGTAGATTTGAATCTGCTTAAAACCAAAAGCGCTACCTTTGTGTGGGAGTTGATGTATACGCGCGCCATGTTTAAAACCGATGATATGATAGAACAGCACCATATTTTGAACCAAGTGGCCAAATTGGTGGATGCCGGCTTGCTGACTACCACGCTACAGCAAACCATTTCACCGATTAATGCTGCCAATTTGCGGCTGGCGCATGCCCAATTGGAATCAGGCACTTCGATTGGTAAAGTGGTGCTGAGTGGTTGGGATTAATCAGCGTATTTCATCGCTTTAATATATGTTCACGTGATATGTTCATTAGGCTGTGGTTTCCAGTTGCGCAACATCAGCGCATTGGTGACCACGCTGACTGAACTGAGCGCCATGGCAGCGCCCGCCATTACTGGGTTGAGCATACCAAACGCCGCCAACGGAATGCCGATTAAATTATAGATAAACGCCCAAAATAAATTCTGCTGAATTTTTCTATAGGTACGTTTAGAAATCGCGATGGTGTCTGCCACCAAATTAGGGTCAGCGCGCATCAAAGTCACATCGGCGGTGTGCATGGCTACCTCGGTGCCGGACGACATGGCAAAACTGACATCCGCTTTCGCTAGCGCGGGCGCATCATTAATGCCATCACCGACCATGGCGATGGTTTGATTATTCTGCTTAAGCTCGGCAATTTTGCTGGCTTTGGTATCTGGCGTTTGCGCACCTATCGCCAATTGGATATCTAATAATGCGCCCACTTTGGCGGTGGTTACTGTATTGTCACCCGATAATAAAACAGTGCTTAAGCCTAACTGATTTAAGCGTTTGACTGCGCTATAGGCAGAGTCTTTAATACGGTCGCCAAACGCCAACAAGCCTAGCAGTTGATAGTGCCCAGCTTGTGCTGTCGCCACCCAAGACACGGTATTGATTTCACTTTCCAACTGCTGTGCGCGTTCAATCAACGGCGACAAATCAATCTGCAATTGCTGCATCCATTGCGTATTGCCGATGACCACTTGTTGTGTTGCCACCGTTGCCTGCAAGCCTAAGCCAGGGAAGTCTTTGAATTCAGTGCTTGGTGGGATATTCATTTGATGCGTATTGGCGTAATTGACCACCGCTTTGGATAGCGGGTGGATGCTATTGCTTTCTACTGCCGCTGCCAGTGTTAATAGTGTGTGGTCATCACTTTCTGCGTTATTCATCAGTACACTTTTAAACGCAGTCAGCACCGGTTTGCCTTCAGTCAGCGTGCCGGTTTTATCAAAAATCACCGTGGTCACTTTGTGCGCCATTTCTAGCGCATTGGCATCTTTAATTAAAATGCCATATTTAGCCGCCACCCCTGTGCCCACCATCATGGCGGTGGGTGTTGCAAGCCCAAGCGCACAAGGGCAAGCAATCACCAATACCGCCACGGCGTTTAAAATTGCCGCTTCCCAATCGCCAGCCCATAAGCCCCAGGCCAATAAGGTCAACAATGCAATCACCAATACCACTGGGATAAAAATAGCACTGACCTTATCTACCAAGCGCTGAATATCAGGCTTACTCATTTGTGCATCTTCCACCAAGCGGATAATCCGTGACAATGTGGTTTCGGTGCCGACCGCCATGGTCTTAATTAATAAGGTACCGTTTAAATTGATTGAGCCACCGGTCACGCGCGCACCTGTGGTTTTTTTCTGCGGTATGCTTTCGCCGCTAATCATGGCTTCATCCACTAAACTGCTGCCTTGTATCACTTCGCCATCCACCGCAATCCGTTCGCCAGCACGCACCATCACTTCGTCATGCAGCAACACGCTGGCCAATGGAATCGTCGTTTCCACGCCATGGCGCATCACGTTGGCGACTTCAGGGGTTAAGTTTTGTAGTGCACGAATCGCCAAGGTGGTTTGGCGTTTGGCGCGTTTTTCTAGCCATTTACCGAGCATCACCAAAGTAATCACGGCACTGGAGGCTTCAAAATATAAGTGGCTGTGCTGCTTAAATAACATATACACCGACAATGCATAGGCTGCACTGGTACCTATCATCACCAGTAAATCCATGGTGCCGGTGCGATTCACTATGGCCTTCCAGCCATTTTTGTAAAAGTCTTTTCCCAGCCAAAATTGTACCGGCGTAGCAAGTAGCCATTGCACCCAGCCCGCAATATTGAGTTGTATGCCCACTAAGCTTAATAACATGGGAATCAATAAAGGTAAGGTGAGGGCGATGGCTAACAGCAGTTGCCAGCTTAGGCCTTGCAATTCATTGTTGTTATTGGATGTAGTGCGCGGTGCATCGGCGTATAGGATTTCGGCTTCGTAGCCAGCATCTACCACGGCTTTAATCAGGCCAGTTTCTTCGGCAGGCGCTTGAAACGTGACGCTGGCTTGTTCGGTGGCAAAATTCACCCCCGCTGATACCACCCCCGGCACTTGCGTCAGTGCTTTTTCAACAGTCGCCACGCAAGAGGCGCAGCTCATGCCCTCTATTTTTAATGACAAAGTTTGCTGGGGTGATAATGTTGTCGCTTGCTTCATAATGTCCTTCTTTGATGGAGCCTGTAATGAGTTTGCTAGTTTGGGCAGTCAATACTCAATTCATCATAGTCTTTAAGCCGATAGTAATAAAGTACATCCTCGTATCAAATGCTGCATGAACTATTTGTCGCCTAGCCATAACTTAGTTACACTTAGATGATTATCTAAAGAGATGTAGGCCATGACCAGAACCACCGATAGCAGCTTTCAAGCGGGCAACACCTTGGAAATTTTAGAAAAAATTATCTCAGAAAGTTGTGATTGCAAATTGCGCGAAAAATGTTTGGATAAATCCAGCCCAGATTGCCTCAAGCACCACAATATTTATGCCGAGGCTATGCTGAATCACAACATTACACAGTAAAGCTTAAAACAACTGAATTTGCTGCGCGCTGGGCAGGTCTTCACGCTTACAGACGATAGGCGCGCCCACCATCAATTTGCCACCTTGCAGCACTTTGGCATTGACGCCGCCGTGACCGCGCATGGCGTTGTAAGCGCCAAAGCCCAATAATGTTTCCATTTTGCTGCATGGCTCGCACGGGCCGGTCACTTCTAGGATGACGTCGCCAATATGTAAGCGCATAGGTTGTTGTTTAAACAATGATTTGGCCGCCAATAAATTGAGGCCAGAGACGACTAAGTTACGCCTAAGCAAAGCGGCGGCCACAGGTTTACCCAGCAAGGCACTGATGACAGCGATATGTTCGGCTTGTATCAACGTGACTTGTCTGTTGCTGCCTAAGGGGTTGCGCGAAACTGTCAGGCTACTGCGGTCACCCACCAACCCTTTGCCTGCAATCGCTTCTACAGTATGTACGCTTTGACAGGCCACCCCGCGCGCGGATCGCAGATAAATAGCTGCTAATGTGCCCACTTGAGCAAAATGTTGCGTCAGTTGCTGTAGGGTAGAGGCACTCTGGCTGGTTGAATTAGTTGCATCGTCGGCGGTCATGATAAAGATAATAGACACTTAAAGGAGTCAGAATGCAACATGATACCGAAAGCCATGCCAAATTACAGGCTATCGAAACGCAGTTAATCACCATCAACAAAAACCTGCTGAATGTGTTTTGGATAGTTGGGTTTTTTGCGTTGTTGTATTTTAGTTTGATGCTGTATTTGCTATTTTTTAGGACTTAATGTTTTAAGCATTTAATGTCCTCAAACTAAAATGTTTACCGTATTAAGAAAGCCACTTTGCTACCCGCCATTACCTATTTAGACTTAGAAACCACAGGCGCAACGCCACTGCGTGACCGCATTACCGAAATTGCCTTGGTGCGTTTTGAACATGGCGTGGAGATTGCGCGCTGGCAAACGCTGGTCAACCCTGAGCAACCGATACCGCCATTTATTCAAAACCTTACCGGTATTAATAACGAGATGGTAGCTAATGCGCCAATTTTTGCCGAGGTGGCGGATACACTGTTGAGTTTTTTAGAAGGCTCGGTGCTGGCGGCGCACAATGTGCGCTTTGACCACGGTTTTATTAAAGCGGAATTTAAGCGCATCGGTATTCCCTTGCGGCAAAAAGTGCTGTGTACGGTCAAGTTATCGCGCTTGCTGTATCCCGAGCACAAAAGCCATGGTCTGGATGCGATTTCCAAGCGTCACAATATCGAGAATATTGCCCGTCACCGCGCCATGGGCGATGTCGATGCAGTGCTAGCGTTTGTGGAGTCGGCACGTTTGGAGTTAGGTGAAGATAGCATCAGGCAGGCGGTGGCTGTGCTGATGAGCGCGCCTAGCTTACCGCCGCATATTGACGCCAGTTTGTTGGACGATTTACCAGAAACGCCGGGTGTGTATTTATTTTATAGTGAAAATGCATTGCCACTGTATATAGGCAAAAGCGTTAATTTGCGTGCCCGCGTGCTGTCACATTTTAATAGTGACCATGCTTCCACTAAAGAAATGCGCATCTCGCAAGAAATTAAACATATAGAATGGATCACCACCGCCGGCGATTTCAGTGCTTTGTTGTTGGAGTCGCGCTTGGTGAAAGAGCGTCAACCCATTTATAACCGCCAATTACGCAATGAACGGCAATTGTGTAGTTGGCAACTCAATGCCGATCCGCACGCCAAAAACTTGGTGAGTTTGGTGCGCGAAGATGAGATAGACCCTGCGCATATGGGGCAATTGTTTGGCACGTTTAAAACTAAGCGCCAAGCGGTGGAGGCCTTGCGAACCATAGTGGAATTAAATCAATTATGTCCGCGCTATTTAGGCTTAGAGACTTGGGCAACCGGCGCATGTTTTGCTAGCCAAATCAAGCGTTGCAATGGCCGTTGTATGGGACGCGAAACGCCAGAGCTACATTATTTACGTTTGCAGCAAGCGCTAATGGCGCACCGCCTCAAAACGTGGCCGTTTGCTGGTAAAATCGCGATTAAGGAGACCAATCACGAAAATGACAAAACGCAGTTGCACGTGTTTGAGCATTGGACCTACTTAGGCGTGGCAGAAGATGAGCAAACGTTGGCGGAGCTTGCACAAAGCCATGCTATGTTAAAGTTTGATCACGATACGTATAAGTTGCTATTAAAAGCGCTGAATCAGCCGAAAACGCAGATTTTGCAGCTGACATAACGCGATGTGGTTTTGAAAATATTCCAGCACACATTTATTTTGCGTAATTTAGCATTTTTGCCTGCGTTAAATTTGCTTTATAAAGTTAATTGCGTATAATGCTGAGTTCTTTAAAAGATGATGTTTAAGGCTTTATTATGTACGCAGTAATCAAAACAGGCGGCAAGCAATACAAAGTGATTGCCGGTGAAAAGTTAAAAGTTGAGAAATTAGCTGGCGACGTGGGCAGCAAAGTGGTGATTGATAAAGTGTTATTAATTGCTGACGGCGACAACACGACTATCGGCGCGCCATTAGTGGCCGGTGCTAAAGTCAGCGCTACTGTGCTTTCACACGGTCGCGGTGATAAAGTGATGATTTTCAAATTCCGTCGTCGTAAACACTACCGTAAAACACAAGGTCATCGCCAAAGTTTTACTGAAATTCAAATTGACGCAATCTCTGCTAAATAAGCAGTTGGATTCATTAAGATAGCTAAGGATTAAATCATGGCACACAAAAAAGCAGGTGGTAGTTCACGTAACGGTCGCGATTCACACTCACAACGACTAGGTGTTAAAGCCTTTGGTGAAACAGTGGTTTCAGCAGGTAGCATCATTGTGCGTCAACGCGGTACAAAAATGCACGCGGGTGAAAACGTCGGCATGGGTAAAGACCACACATTGTTTGCAAAAATTGAAGGTAAAGTGACATTTGCCATCAAAGGCGCGTTAAAACGCCACACTGTGAGCATTGTTGCAGTTTAAATTTAAGTAATCTCATTAAAGCCTCATCGTTTGATGGGGCTTTTTTGTTTTAACGACATCATTCCGACAGGAGTTTTTTGTTTTGCTATTGAAATAAAAAAACGAACCACGGAATCCAGAGAACTGTGGAATATGCGCTATTATTCGCGTATTGAAATGGATTCCCGCCTGCGCGGGAATGACGACTATAGTTGATAGTGATTAGGGGCTTCTAAAATGTGCGTGCGATGCTAGATTGCGCGCGCAAAGCACGGAGCGACGAAGATAGTACATTTAAGTACAGCGAGGAAGCGAGTACTTCGCAAGCGCAAGCTGGCGAGTCAAAGCCATTTTAACTATGAAATTTATTGATGAAGCAACCATTAAGGTCTACGCCGGCGACGGCGGCAACGGCGTAGCCACATTTAGGCGCGAAAAATATGAGCCTATGGGCGGCCCTAACGGCGGCGATGGAGGCAAAGGTGGCTCTATTTACGCAGTCGCCGACCGTAACATCAATACGTTGGTGGATTATCGCTATACGCGTACCTTTAGAGCACAGCGTGGCGAGAACGGCCGTGGCGCTGAATGCTACGGCGCCAAAGGTGAAGACACTATTTTGCGCGTACCCGTCGGCACCGTGATTTCAGACAAAGCCACCGGTAATATGATTGTGGATTTGTCTGAACATGGCCAAGAAGTACTGCTAGCCAAAGGCGGCGCCAATGGCTTGGGTAATGTACATTTTAAATCCAGTATCAATCGCTCGCCACGCCAATGTACCAAAGGGGAAGAGGGCGAATCGTTTGAACTGTATCTTGAGCTTAAAGTGTTGGCCGATGTCGGTTTGCTGGGCATGCCTAATGCCGGTAAATCAACGTTTATCCGTTCGGTGTCAGCCGCTAAACCTAAAGTGGCCGATTATCCTTTTACCACTTTGCACCCTAATTTGGGCGTAGTGCGTGTAGATACCAACCGCAGCTTTGTTATTGCTGATGTGCCGGGCTTGATTGAAGGCGCCGCCGAAGGTGCCGGCTTGGGCCATCAATTTTTACGCCATTTAGCCAGAACGTCCTTGCTACTGCATCTTGTAGACATTGCACCGTTTGACGAAGCAGTAGACCCAGTGGCAGAAGCTAAAGCCATCGTCAACGAGCTGAAAAAATACGATGAAGCCCTTTATAATAAACCACGTTGGTTAGTGCTGAATAAAATCGACATGGTGGAAGACGCCAAAACAGTGGCGGCAGAGTTTGTCAAAGCCTATGGCTGGGAAGGCCGTGTATTTGCCATTTCTGCGATTAGCGGCATAGGCTGTAAAGAGCTCACTTACGCGATTATGGACCATTTAGACCAGGCCCGCGCGCTAGAACATGCAGCACTTGAACAAGCCAAAGTAGAGCAAGCACAATTAAAGCAAGCGCAAATTGACCAAGCCAAAATAGACCAAACAAAGTTAGACCAAGCACAAGTAGAAGCCGCCAAATTAGAAGTTACCCAATTAGAAGCTCACAGTGATGCCGCAAATCCAGCCAGTCTCCCTGCTACAAAATAGCAAAACGTTGATTGTTAAAGTGGGCTCTAGCTTGGTCACCAATAATGGCCAAGGGCTGGACCGCACGGCAATCGCGGCATGGGCAGCGCAAATTAGCGCGCTGGTGACTCAGGGCAAGCATGTGGTGCTGGTATCCAGCGGAGCGGTGGCAGAAGGCATGCAGCGTTTGGGCTGGAAAAAGCGTCCATCCGCCATCAACGAGTTACAAGCCGCCGCGGCGGTAGGGCAAATGGGCTTGGTGCAAATGTACGAAAGTTGCTTTGCCCAGCATGGCTTACATACGGCGCAAATTTTGCTCACCCATGAAGATTTAGCCGACCGTAAGCGTTATTTAAATGCCCGCAGCACCTTGAAAACCTTGCTCGATTTAAAAGTGATTCCCATTATCAACGAAAATGATACGGTAGTGACTGAGGAAATTCGCTTTGGTGATAACGATACGCTGGGCGCATTAGTGGCCAATTTAATTGAGGCCGATGCGCTGGTGATTTTGACTGATCAGCAAGGCCTGTACTCAGCTGATCCGCGTAAAGATTCAAATGCCCAGTTTATTAATTTTGAAACGGCCGGTAACCCCGCCTTAGAGCTGATGGCAGGCGGTGCTGGCAGCAATGTGGGTACCGGTGGCATGCTGACTAAAATTTTAGCGGCCAAACGCGCTGCCAATAGTGGCGCCCATACCATTATTGCCTCTGGTCGCGAACCCGATGTGCTGGTGCGTTTAAGCGCTGGCGAGGCAGTGGGTACGCACTTAAAAGCCGGACAAATGAAAATTGTCGCCAAAAAACAATGGTTGGCCGATCATTTACGCATGGGCGGAAAATTGGTGTTGGATGAAGGCGCGGCCAACGTATTAACCAAAGACGGTAAAAGCTTATTGGCGATAGGCGTAATGGATGTGCAGGGTGCATTTGAGCGTGGCGATGTAGTGGCTTGCGTCAATAGTGCTGGCAAAGAGCTGGCGCGCGGTATTGTCAATTATAATTCGCAAGAAGTGGCGCGCATTAAGCGTAAACCCAGCCAAGACATCGAAAAAATACTCGGTTATGTCGAAGAGTCAGAACTAATACACAGAGATAACTTAGTGGTGCTTTAGTATCACTGAATAGCAGCGCAGGCTAGCGCACGAATATAATAGCCAACCATTATTGATATGAAAATTTTAAAAAAGGTAAAAATCAATGAGTAAACCTTTAGTGGCCATTGTTATGGGCTCAGACAGTGATTGGCCGGTGATGAAAAACGCGGCGCAAATGCTGGCCGATTTTGGCGTGCCTTATATTGCTAAAGTGGTGTCCGCGCATCGCACACCCGATTTAATGTTTCAATTTGCCGAAAATGCCGCTAAAGACGGTTACCAAATTATCATTGCCGGCGCCGGTGGCGCAGCACATTTGCCTGGCATGGTGGCGGCCAAAACTACATTGCCAGTGTTAGGCGTACCCGTGCCCTCCAAACATTTACAAGGGCAAGATTCTTTATTGTCTATTGTGCAAATGCCTAAAGGCATTCCAGTCGCCACTTTTGCCATTGGCGATGCAGGCGCTGCTAATGCAGGTTTATTCGCGGTGTCTATTTTAGCCAATCAAAATGCAGCACTCGCGCAAAAATTGAGTGAGTTTAGAACGAAGCAAGCCGAAAAAGTCCATGCCATGGAGTTAAATGACCAACCATGAAGTCAGTCGAATTCAACCAATCTAAAGTAGTTCATCCACCCGCTATGTTAGGTATGTTAGGCGGCGGTCAATTGGGCCGCTTTTTTGTCATCGCCGCGCACGAAATGGGTTACCAAGTGACCGTGTTAGACCCAGATAAAAACAGCCCGGCAGGCAAGATTGCGGATGTGCATTTGTGCGCAGGGTATGATGATGCGACAGCGCTTAAACAGATGGCCGAGACTTGTTTAGCGGTCACCACTGAATTCGAAAATGTGCCGGCCAGCACGCTTGAGAAGTTAGCAGAATCTACTATTGTGCGCCCTAATGCCGCCTCGGTGGCGATTGCCCAGCATAGAGTGTTAGAGAAAAACTTTATTAAAGATGCCGGTTTGCCGGTGGCGCCGTTTGCAGTGATTAATATAGCCAGCGATTTACCAGATGACGCGAGTACGCTGTACCCAGCGATATTAAAAGTGGCGCGCTTTGGTTATGACGGCAAAGGCCAAGCACGGGTGAAAAACTTAGCCGAAGCACAACGTGCATTTGCTGAGTTTAAGCAAGAAGTCTGCGTGTTAGAACAAATGCTGCCGTTAGATTTGGAAGTGTCAGTAGTGTTAGCGCGTGATGCCAATGGCCATGTGGCGGCATTTCCAACCGCAGAAAATAGCCATTTAAATGGTATTTTAGATGTCAGCATAGTGCCAGCGCGTTGCTCAGAAGTAGTCAAAGCCAATGCGCAAGAATTAGCCAAGAAATTAGCGGCAAAATTAGATTACGTGGGTGTCTTAGGCGTTGAGTTTTTTGTGGTCGGCACGCAGTTGCTGGTCAATGAAATTGCACCACGCCCACATAACTCGGGTCATTACACCATTGATGCCTGCGTCACCAATCAATTTGAGCAACAAGTGCGCGTGATGACGGGCATGCATTTGGGCGATACGCGTTTGCATAGTGATGCAGTAATGGTCAATATTTTGGGTGATAGCTGGGTAGATGCGCAAGAACCAGCGTGGGCAAAAGCGTTTGCGCATGCCAATTTAAAGTTACACTTATATACCAAGCATGAGCCGCGCAAGGGCAGAAAAATGGGTCACTTTACGGTAATAGGTAAAGACCAGCAAGCGGTGTTAAACATTGCGCAGATTGCACGTGGCGAATTAAAAGTGGGTGTTTAATCTCAATTAAGCCATTGATTTATCATAAAAAAGGCTGGTTTTGACCAGCCTTTTTTTATTTGACGATTTAGCTAAGCATAAGCTGAACATATTTGCCTGACAGAACAGATTTAATGACACAAAAAAAGCCGAACAGTTGTTCGGCTTTTTTGCGTGGCCTTTAGGCCAACAATTTAATTACTCAGCAGCTTTAGGCGCTTTAGGTTTTGCTGCGGCTTTAGGTTTAGCCGCTGCTTTTGGTTTTGCTACCGCTTTTGCTGGTTTTGCTTTTGGCGCGGCTACTTTTTTAACAGAAGCCAAAGTCACTGAAGCATCACCGCTCAAAGCTTTAATGGCAGAAGTTAAACGACTTTTATGACGCGCTGCTTTGTTTTTGTGAATGATTTTTTTATCAGCAATACGGTCGATGATACTAACGTTTTCTTGATATGAAGCAACTGCAGCGGCTTTGTCGCCCGATTCAATTGCTTTAATAACTTTTTTAATTGCAGTACGCAAAGTAGAGCGCAACGCTGCGTTGTGCGCATTCACTTTAACGGATTGGCGCGCGCGTTTGCGAGCTTGTGCGGTATTTGCCATGTGTGATTATCCTGATGCCTGTAAGGGTATAAATACGAAACCGTGCATAATAATGTTTTTGTGCTGCTTTTGCAAGGTTTAATTACGTCTCAATGTACGGCGTTGTGGGCTACGCATGATAAAATCTCGCAATTAAAATAATTCTATCTTCTTAATCCTTCATGAATCTACTCAAAGTCCTCGCCAAAGTCGGCAGCATGACGTTTGTCTCGCGCATTTTAGGCTTTGTGCGCGATACGCTGATTGCACGCGCCTTTGGTGCTAGCCTATTGAGCGATGCGTTTATTGTAGCGTTTAAAATTCCTAATTTGCTAAGACGCATTTCGGCGGAAGGCGCATTCAGCCAAGCGTTTGTGCCGATTTTGGGCGAATATAAAACGCAACGTGGTTTTGATGAAACGCATGCGTTGATTAGTCGCGTGGCGACTTGGCTAGGTTTGATTTTGGTGGTTGTGACCTTGCTAGGCATGTTAGCAGCCCCGATTATCGTCAGCTTAATCGCGCCGGGGTTTCATAGCAATCCCGCCAAAATGCAGTTAACGGTAGAGTTGCTCCGTATCACCTTCCCGTATATTTTCTTTATATCCCTAGTGTCGATGGCGGGCGGTGTACTCAATACCTACAATAAATTCAGCATCCCAGCGTTTACGCCAGTGTGGCTCAATATCTCGATGATTGCAGCGGTACTGTTTTTTGCCGATTACTTTGCCGAGCCGATTAAAGTATTGGCGTGGGCAGTATTTTTTGGTGGCTTTTTGCAACTGGCGTTTCAAATCCCCTTTTTAAAGCAAATTGGTTTACTGCCCAAATTAGACTTTACCCATGATGATGAAGGTGTATGGCGTATCCTGAAATTAATGGGCCCCGCAGTGCTGGGCGTGTCGGTGGCACAAATCTCCTTGATTCTAAACACTATTTTTGCCTCATTTTTAAAAACAGGCAGCGTAAGTTGGCTGTATTATGCCGACCGCTTAATGGAGTTTCCCACTGGCGTGTTAGGTGTGGCGTTGGGTACCATTTTATTGCCCAGTTTATCTAAAGCGTATGCCAGCAAAAATGAGCAGGAATATGGCCAATTATTGGATTGGGGCTTGCGCTTAACGTTTATTTTGGCGGCACCTGCGGCGGTAGCGTTGGCGGTATTGGCGACGCCCTTGGTGAGCACCTTATTTCATTATGGCAAATTTAGTACGCTGGATGTCGCCATGACACAACAAGCGCTGATTGCTTACAGCGTAGGCTTGTTAGGTTTAATCTTAGTCAAGATACTCGCGCCCGGTTTTTATGCGCGGCAAAACATTAAAACGCCGGTCAAAATTGCGCTATTTACTTTAGTGCTAACGCAGTTAATGAATCTATTATTTGTGTTTGGCTTAGGTTTAAATCATGCCGGTTTGGCGTTGGCGCTGGGTTTGGGCGCATGTGCTAATGCAATGTTGCTGTTTTATCATTTGCGCAAAGCGCAGTTATATCAGCCACAAGCCGGTTGGTTGGTATTTATGCTTAAGTTAGCGTTAGCCTTAATTGCGATGGCGGCTGCGCTGTATTTTGCCATGGGCAATCCCGCGGCTTGGTTGCAGTATTCAGTAGTTACGCGTTTGTTATATTTATCGGGTTTGGTGGCGTTAGGCGCCGCGGTGTATTTTGCCGTGCTGTTTGTGTTGGGCTTTAGACCCAAACACTTTTCACGCAGAACGGTGGCGTAAGCGTGCAGGTCTATCGCCATTTACCTAAACAAACCCATGCGCCGCAGGCCTTAGCCATCGGCAATTTTGATGGCTTACATTTGGGTCACCAAGCCTTGCTTGCAAAATTAGTCAGTACCGCGCAAGCCAAACATATCACGCCCGCGGTAATGACGTTTGAGCCACACCCACGCGAGTTTTTTATGCCACAGGCGGCACCGGCACGGCTTTCTTCCATGCGTGAAAAGTTAGAATATTTTGCCGAAGCCGGTGTGCAAGAAGTGTATGTGGTGCGCTTTAACCATGCGTTTGCCGCCATTAGCGCACAAGACTTTATGCAGCATATGCTACGCGAGTCACTCAACGCCAATACCATATTGGTCGGTGGCGATTTTTGTTTTGGCGCTAAACGCCAAGGTACGGTGCAAAGCTTTGTGCAGGCCGGGTTTGATTTAGTGGATTTTCCACAAGTTGAAATCAATGGCGTGCGTGTCTCCAGCACGTTGGTACGTGATGCCTTAGCCGCCGGTGAGTTACTGCAAGCGCAGCAGTTGCTGGGTAGGCCTTATAGTATTAGCGGTAAAGTGGTACATGGCGCCAAGCGCGGCCGGCAATTAGGCTACCCCACGGCCAATGTGCATATGCGTCATGAGCGCCCGCCATTTACCGGCGTTTATGCGGTAAAATTAGACGGTTTGCTTGGCGTCGCTAATTTGGGCGTACGCCCCACCATTGCTGGCATTCCTAAGTTAATGCTAGAAGTACATGTGTTTGATTTTAATGGTAATTTATATGATCAACACGTGCATGTGCAGTTTTATCACAAGCTGCGTAATGAAATGAAATTTGATGGGCTAGATGCGTTAAAAGCGCAAATTGCACAAGATGTGACCGCAGCACAAAATTATTTTAAGAACCTACCATGACCGAAGAATCAAAATACACCCTGAATTTACCTGAAACCAGTTTTCCAATGCGTGGCGATTTAGCCAAACGCGAACCCGCTTGGCTTAAAGCATGGAACGATAAAAAGCTGTATCAGAAAATCCGCGCCGCACGCCAGGGCGCAACAAAATTCATTCTGCATGACGGCCCACCCTATGCCAATGGCGATATTCACATTGGTCATGCCGTCAACAAGATTCTGAAAGACATTATTATTAAATCTAAAACCATGAGTGGTTTTGACGCGCCATATGTGCCGGGTTGGGATTGTCACGGCTTGCCGATTGAGTTGGTGGTAGAAAAATCACATGGTAAAAATATCGAGCCAGCCAAGTTTAGAGAGCTGTGCCGCGCCTACGCTGCTGAGCAAGTAGAAAAACAAAAGAAGGACTTTATCCGCTTAGGTGTATTGGGCGATTGGGATAAACCTTACCTGACCATGGACTTTAAAACCGAAGCCGACATTATGCGTGCCTTGGGTGACATCTATAAAAACGGCTACTTATATCAAGGCAGCAAACCTGTGCATTGGTGTGTGGACTGCGGCAGCGCGTTGGCTGAGGCGGAGGTGGAATATGAAGATGTCAATTCGCCGGCCATTGATGTGGGGTTTAAGGTGGTGGATAACGCGGCTTTAAGTAAGGCGTTTGGTGTTGAGATAACAGGAGATGCGTTTGCTGTTATCTGGACTACGACACCTTGGACCTTACCTGCCAACCAAGCCGTTAGCGTAAATGAAGATTTACGTTATGCATTGTATGAGATTCGCAAATATACTTTTGTCATCATAGCTGTAGATTTACTTGAAGCTTGTTTAAGCCGGTATAAGGTGGAAATCAATGATTCAAAGTTTTTTAATACATGTTCTGGCACTGACCTAAAAGGCTTGCAACTACAACACCCCTTTGATAATCGCCAAGTACCTATCATTACAGGCGACCATGTGACAACTGATGCTGGTACAGGCTTGGTGCATACCGCCGCCGCCCATGGTAATGATGACTGGCTGGTGATGCGTGCTAATTTTCCTAATGAAAAGCCACGCGTACTCATCGGTGGTGATGGCAAGTTTTTTAGTAGTGAGTTGGTCGAGTTTGCAGATATTCGTGGCTTAAGTCGTCAGGAAGCCAACAAAGTGATTCTGGCTAAGATGCAAGAAAACGGCAGCTTGTTAGCCAGTGCACGCTTAAATCATAGCTTTCCGCATTGCTGGCGACACAAAACACCACTCATGCAATTGGCGACGCACCAATGGTTTATCGGCATGCACTCTACAGATGCCAACGGTAATGCATTGCGTGAACATGCCAACAAAGCCGTTGATGCCACAGCATTTTTCCCAGCGTGGGGTCGCGCACGCTTAGAGGCGATGATTAAAAATCGTCCAGATTGGTGTGTGTCGCGCCAACGTAACTGGGGCGTGCCGATGCCATTATTTGTGCATAAAGAAACCGGTGTGCCGCACCCCAAAACGATTGAGCTGTTAGAGCAGGCTGCTTTATTGACAGAACAAGCTGGTGTAGAGGCATGGTTTAGTTTGGATGTGGACGCGTTTTTGGCCAAGCACGCGCCAGACAATGCCGCGCAATACAAAAAAGTGACGGATACTTTAGACGTTTGGTTTGACTCAGGCGCTACGCACGCCGCTGTACTTAAGCGTAGACCAGAGTTGGCGTTTCCGGCCGATTTATATTTAGAAGGCTCAGACCAGCACCGTGGTTGGTTTCAATCTAGCCTGCTGACCGGTTGCGCCATTGATGGTCGCGCACCTTACAACGCCTTGCTGACGCATGGTTTTGTGGTAGACGGTGCTGGTCATAAAATGAGTAAATCCAAAGGCAATGTGGTGGCGCCGCAAAAAGTGATGGACACCTACGGCGCGGATATTCTGCGTTTATGGGTGGCGTCTACCGATTACTCTGGCGAGCTGACCATTTCCGATGAAATCTTAAAACGGGTGGCCGATAGCTACCGCAAAATCCGCAATACTTTACGCTTTTTGTTGGCCAATGTGGCCGATTTTGATGTGACGCTGCATAGCGTAGCAGACGTAGATTTGCTGGAAATTGACCGCTATGCCTTGCTGATGTTGCAGGACTTATCTGCGACTTGTCATGATGCCTACAACACGTATGAACTGCACCGCGTGGCACAAGCCTTACAGCAATTCTGTGCTGAGGATTTGGGCGCGTTCTACCTGGATATTTTAAAAGACCGTTTATATACCAATGCCGAGACCTCGCAGGATAGACGTGCTGCACAAACGGTATTGCTTAAAATCACACAAGTATTGGCGGGTTTGATGGCGCCAATACTGAGCTATACCGCAGAGGAAATCTGGCAAACGCTGAATCCTTATACCGATGATTTTGTGATATTGCACGACTGGACCAAAGCCGATGATGTCATTGCTATCCAAACTCCGCAAGATGTACGGTTAAAAGCCAAGTGGGAAAGCATACGCGAAGTGCGCGCGCAAGCGGCCAAAGAGATAGAAGTGTTGCGCGCTGCTGGGCAAGTGGGGTCATCGTTGCAGGCCGAGTTAGAGTTTCATGTCACAGAATCCACCTATGAAGCACTGGCCAGCTTGGGCGACGACTTGCGCTTTGTCATGATTACCTCTAGCGCCAAGGTGTACAAAGTTGCGTCTGAGCCTGCACAACAAATTTTAGTGAAACCTAGCCTATTTAAAAAATGCGACCGTTGCTGGCATTACCGTGAGGAAGTCGGCACGCATGCCGAGCACCCAAGCATTTGTGGCCGCTGCATCAGCAATGTGTTTGGCGCGGGTGAGCCACGTCATCATGCATAGCCCGTTAATGAAGTGGTTCGGCATTAGTGTAGTTGTTGTAGCGTTTGATTTATACACTAAACACTTGGTGCAACAGGCCTTTGTCTATGGCGAACACTTGAATATCACGCCTTTTTTTGACTTGGTGCGCTATCACAACGAAGGCGCTGCTTTTAGCTTTTTAGCCAATGCGGGCGGTTGGCAAAAATGGTTTTTTACTGGATTTTCGCTGATTGCCATTGGCGTCATCATTTATCTGCTTAAAAAGCACAGCACACAAAAACTTTTCTGCATCGGGCTTGCCTTAGTGTTGGGTGGCGCAATTGGTAATGTCTACGACCGCATCACCTTGGGCTATGTGGTGGACTTTTTGTATTTTTATTACCATCAATTTGCATGGCCTGCGTTTAATGTCGCCGATAGCGCGATATGTGTGGGCGTAGCGATATTGCTGCTCGATAGCATTAAAAGCGAAAAGCCGCACCACAGAGACTCAGAGGCACAGAGCTAGTCTTGCCCAAAGTAGTTTGAGTTAAGCGCACGTTTTATGATTGTTTTTTGAGTGTTGTCTGTCTTTCTCGGCGTCTCAGTGACTCTGTGGTGAAAAGACTTTAAAGGAAGCAAGTCATGCCGGATTGGAAAAAACTCATCGAGGGTAAAATTGCGCTGGCTGCGAAAGCTAAGCTGCTAGGGCGCACCGCAAGCAAAGCCAGCGATAATGAACGTATTCCTGCTGGTCAAAAGCAAGTCACTAACTTTCCCGTATTGGATTTAGGCGTACGCCCCAACGTCAATACCACCAACTGGTCACTGCGGGTGTATGGCCTAGTGGAGCAAGAACTTAATCTAAAATGGATGGATTTTCGTGCGCTGCCGCAAATCAAAGACACCTCAGATTTCCATTGCGTCACGCGCTGGAGCCAACTGGACATGGACTGGGAAGGCGTCTCCGCCAGAGAGTTACTCATGCAGGCCAACCCCTTGCCAGACGCCAAATTTGTCACCCTGCATAGTTACGACGGCTACACCACCAACTTACCCTTAGAAGCACTACTGGATGATGATGTGATTATCGCCCACAGTGTATTGGGCAAATCGCTGACTGCCGAACACGGCGGACCGGTGCGCATGGTGGTGCCTAAACGCTACGCTTGGAAAAGCGCTAAATGGCTGAAAAGTATAGAGCTGCATCAATTTGACAAGCCCGGCTTTTGGGAAGTGCGCGGCTACCATAATGAGGCATTTCCGTTTTTGGAACAGCGATTTACTGATGACGACTATTAGATATTAAATAATATTATGTTGAGTGAAAATGATCCGCCATGTACGAAGTGTGGAAATATCCACTACGGCTACTGGACATCGTCTTCCACTGGAAAGACATCTCGTTACTGCGTGCCATGTCGTAACTCACGCCGAGAAACATACAACGCCAGAAAAATTTCCAACGGTGGCCATCACACACT
>DASWSZ010000040.1:0-14957 GCA_036402395.1 Methylophilus sp. | reverse complement strand
ATAGATAAATAGATAAATAGATAAATAGATAAATAGATAAATAGTAAAAATAGAGGTAATTGGAATTTCTAACAAGCGAACTGAATGTTACAACATTTTTTTGACTAAACTTTTGAGATAAATTCCATGATAAATATTCATACGCCTTTACAAAACAATTTATTAAAAAATATTGCCAAAGCCGATTTTGACCAACTCGAACCTTATCTTGAGTTTGTAGAAATGCCCAAAGGGCAAATTTTATGCGAATCAGGCTCTGTAGTAACACATGTTTATTTCCCAACCACGGCACTTGTTTCAATTCTTTATGAATCACAGGATGGCAACTCAGTAGAGGTAGCATTGGTGGGTAATGAGGGCATGCTTGGCATTGCATCCTTTTTGGGTGGAGACAGTATGCCTAGAACCTTAGTTGTACAAAACGCTGGTTATGGTTATCGGTTAAAAGCGGCCATCATTAAGCAGGCATTTAATTGTAGCGGTACGTTATGTCAGGTCTTACTGCGCCATATACAGGCGTTTGTTACGCAAATGGCGCAAACTGTCATTTGTAATCGCCATCACTGTATAGAACAACAACTATGTCGATTTTTATTAAAGTGTATTGATCGCCTGCCAAACAACTCCATCAACATGACGCAAGAGCAAATTTCACATCTGATTGGTGTTCGCCGCGAAGGCATTACTGAAGCCGCTTGTAAACTGCATAAGGCGGGACTCATCACTTATTCCCGTGGACATATCGATGTGTTAAACAGAGATGGTTTGGAAGAGAACGCTTGTGAATGCTATCAAGTGGTTAAAGATGAGATTGATAAGTTGTTTCCCGAGAATAAAAAACAACTTATTAAACCTATCAAAGAGTTGGCTTACATCTAAACTAAATCTAATAAGAAAGATATTCTAAACATTAGGTTATTCTCAAATCCATTTTATCTATACATAATACCCACCAAAAGAGATTTACATATCCTTAATGGAGAGTTTCAATTTAAACCTATATCAAAACCAAGAGGCTGGCCTGACCTAATTAATACTTTCCTACAGTCACTTACAAATTACTGGGACGGCAAGCTAATTGCTGTGATTGTTTCTGGCTATGATAGTAATGGTGCAGTGGCACTGTGCGAAATTAAAGAAGTTGGTGGCATTACAATTGCACAAAGTTTGACAACTGCAATCCAACCGGACATGCCAGATAGTGCGATAAAAAGTGGAAGTTATGCTTCTGTATTATCAGCAGAAGACATCGCAAAAAAATCATGGAGATAATAAATTAAATTCAGCATTTTTTAACTATTTAAAGTTAATACCCACATGTTTTGATCTCTAATGTAACGCCCAATCAGCATGCTAAACAAATCCTTTAGGCTTCATATTTGAACAGCAATCGTATTTTTTATACTACTTAAATTTGTAACTCACCATTGTGCTTAATTCGTCTATCTTTCTACAAGACTAGTTCTTCCGACTTTCTCACAACCATCAGCAAAAATAATTATCACCGCTTCGTCCCCTTAGTTGCCGTTCATCCTCAAGCTAGGGAGTAGGTTCTATTGGGGACATGGATTTTGTGAAAATATAGCTGCTAAAATAAACATATATCGTAACCCAAAAGAATTGAAACTTAGTTTCTAGATTAAACATCTGTAGCCAAAACGTAACTTACTGAGAGTAAAACATGCTCATTTAGATTAAATGTAGCTAACTTTCAACAATACGAGCATTGCAAGTGATTGATTGAATTAAATATAAACATTACCTATCTTTTTTAAAATCCGCGCCAGTTCGATTCTGGCCCTAGCCACCAGTATTTATAAGGGTTTAACTTAACGGTTAAGCCCTTTTTTCTTGGTGAACGTCACTAAAACCTGACAATTTTCAATCACCTTATCTAGCCTGAAGTGGTCTAGCCGATTTCCTGCTTTAGCCAAATGAACAGTGGCAAACTTTGCCTATCGATCAACCAGTGACCGTGTTTTCCAACCTGCTAATTCTTTTAGTTCATCGCAATTGGTTGCTGCTTGATGACTCCAAGATGCCCAAGTGTGACGCAAGTCATGACACTTAACATACCAACAGTATTTAAATAAATCACGGCACTGTGAACTTCTTGATTGCTTCAACCTACTGTCAGCATGCTTCTATTGTCTTTTAATCATATGTAACCACCAATCTGACCAGTACAGCGCACGCGTTGCATTTTCCACTACCTGATTGTCACTTACACCTCTTAAATGGCTGCAATTATTGCATGGTGTGGCCTGCATATTTTGCAGACTTTACCAATATTTGATGGCAAGCCTCATATAAACAAAAATTCTATCTATATGATTTTATTGAAAAATATTACAAAAAAGGAATATGGTATGTAACTTGCCATCAGTGTGAAGACTGTTATCAACTTGAATCACACTTAGAAGGCATTTCTCTTTTGAAAAATACAAACGCGCATACTGCTTTTTGGCCTCATGTGGCCTGGACCTATTTACTTTTTTGGTATCTATCGAGCGCAACACAGCTTTTACTTTTTACCGCGGGCATCACGTCACTCGAAGGCTTAAAAGACACCACACTGACCTCTATTGTGTGGCTGATTCCTATACTGTTGTTACCTAGCCATACAAAACTAGTGAGTGCAATATTGGGCTTCACCATTTGGCTGTTTGCGTTACCGGCCATAGGTTATTTTTTAATTTACCAACAAGAGCTTTCGCAAAGTTTAATTTTTATCATTTTTGAATCTAATAAAGCAGAATCGTCAGAATATCTGCAGAACTACTTTAACGTAGCGGTTTTATTAAAAGTGATGATATTCACCATTATTCCCATCTTGATCTGGCGCAGAATTCCCAAAAATCTGGCTATTACATACAAATCAGGCAGGGCATTTGCTTTGATGATTGCCATTTGCTTCTTAGCTTATCCAGTGAGCAAAGCCGTATCTGCTAGCGATGTCAGCGTTGCTTACAAAAAATTGAATAAGCACTTAGTATCCGCGCCACCTTGGCAACTTATTCTAGGCTATTTAAATTATCAAAGAGAGTTAAAAGAAGTTGAGCTATTTTTGACGAAATTTAACCAATCAGCCGCCTTAAGTCATTTTGCTGAGCGCAAGAAACCTCAACCAACCACAGTAGTGGTGGTGATTGGTGAGTCATCAACCCGTTTGCATTTTAGTTTGTATGGTTATCATCGCAATACCAACCCCAAACTCAGCACCATCAAAGATGAGCTCTCTATTTTTAAAAACGTCTACGCTTCTAGGCCTAACACCATAGAAAGCCTGCAACAGGTGTTAAGTTTTGCAGACCAAGCACAGCCGGATTTGTATAAGACAAAACCTACTTTAGTGGCCATGATGAAGCAGGCTGGATACAAAACATTCTGGATTAGCAATCAGCAAACATTAACCGCCAGAAATACCATCTTAACCACTTTTGCAAAACAAACCGATCAGCAGATCTGGTTGAATAATGCGCGCTCGCAGAATTCATACAGCTTTGATGAAAAAGTGCTTGCGCCATTTAGTCAGACGCTCAATGACAAAGCACAGAAAAAATTCATTATTGTGCATTTGATAGGCAGTCATATGTCTTATAAATATCGCTACCCAGAATCATTTAATTATTTTAAAGATCACCGAAACCTTTATGCCGGATTGTCGGACGACAAGATTGAGAAAATCAACGCTTATGACAATGCAATACGCTATAACGACAGCATCGTATATGCACTGATTCAACGCTTAAAATCTACCCAACAACATAGTATGCTGACTTATTTCTCTGACCATGGTGATGATGTTTACGATTCAAATAACCATGATTTTCAGGGAAGAAACGAGTATGCACCCACGTTGCCGATGTACGCAGTACCCTTTATTACGTGGACTTCACGTAACTGGTTTAGCAACCATCTACTGAAGAATCCTGCGATTCTGGATAGGCATTACAGCAATGCTGACTTTATTTACACCTGGTCAGAATTGATGGGCATCTCGTATACAGGATTTGATGCCACAAAAAGCATCCTTTCTAACACGTTTATGAATCGCCCCATCGTCATCGGCAACCCTTATGACGCAAAGTCGCTCACAACTCTTAAAATTCATTAAAAACAGATAGTTACCCTAAAAAATCAGCCAACTACCAAAGGTAGGCACCTCATGCTAATAAGAGATGTTTGAGCATGCGCGCTCCAGTCGATAGCGTTAAAGCTAAATAGCCTGGTTATGCACCAATAGTCAGGCTAAAAATGCATAATCAACGCTGTAGTCGCCATCAGGTTTTCATCAGAAAGGCTATTTTTGTGTTGGAATAGTTTATCTTTACTATGAAATTTTCTTAACTCAGCCCGGACAGCAAAGTGATTAGATAATGTGTAATCCACATTGGCTGAATAACTAAAAGTTCTAAAGCCATTGGGCGTATCAGTGGTCACAATCACCTGATGGCTATCTTGGTAGTATTCGGCTCTGGCGGTAACACTGAGTTGATTTGAATGGGTATATTTGGCTATCACAATGGGCGTAAACCATACGTTATAACGGCTGCTGTTCCTGTCTTTTTGCTCTGCGCCTATATCAAACGCCGTGATCAGCCCCCATTGATCGTTGATTTGATATTGTGCGTATAGGTTATGAAAATAGCGCATTTTTCTGTCGCTATCTGACTTATCGTTACCGATGAATGAACTGCTGTTCAGGGTGATGTTTGCGTTAGGTTTGTAGGTAAGTTGGTGGCCGATAGCGGGTGTGGTGTTGCCATCTGGCCTTTGAATACGTTGCCAGCCATTCAAGACTAAGCCGCTGGCATACCACTTGCCATCATCAGAGGTATAGGAGAGACGCAGGCCCGTTTCAAAATAAGGCGAGTTATCTGCCAGCAAGCTTCTAGTCAACGTCCAATTATCTAAGCCAATGGCACTTTCAAACCCAATATGTGAGGGCATTACCCCTGCATCCAGCCACACATGATCGGACAGTTTAAAGCCTATATTGGCTTCAAACAGCTTCTGCAAATCGCTAGGCTCCAAGGCGTAATTTGCACGCATGTAGCTGCCAGAACCTAATGCCAGATGAGCGCGTAGCCGGTCAAAGTTAACACTTGCTTTAATAAACCCCAGATTAATACTGGGTTTATCGACAACATGATGACTGTAGGTAAAACTAGGCCTAGTGTCATCTAGAGGACGATTGAAATCATGCAAATAATAGCTTTCTAAGTAGCCGCTAATTTTTAACGCACTGGGCGCCTCGTCATGAGACTCTGCGGCAAAGACTGGCTGGCTACATAGCAAAGTGATGATAGTTAAGGGGCTGCCTATTTTCATTATATTAGCTTTAAAAATATCTGTTTTTAAGTGTATGGATGTCATTTAACATGCTCAGCATACAAGTTAACTATGCGCCTTAGCGCCTAATTCACTCACACTATTGCTTGCGATATTGAAATAGTCAACCATAAGGCCAGAGTTTTTATACACCAATCTAAAAATCATCGCGCGCTTTTGCTATGGCATTACCAGAGGCAATGGTTTCTCTGCTGATAAAATAAGCGGTGGTAAACGGGGCAAGTAGCTAATCAGCCATTTCACCTTGCGCTGGCGCTAATGGTTGTAAGTGTAGAGAGCACTACGACTGGAGTAAGCACGCTGGGAACATTAGGTAAAATAGATGAGTCACTGCCTAGTGCTGCGCTATGATGGCTGGGCCAGCGGCTAAACTGTCTATTTGGCACAGCTTCATGCCTTTATTTCAACACTCACTAATGTCTTGTGCGCTTTATAATCACAACATTGCCATAGCCTAAGCTTGCCTGCATGGTTAGCTTTTTAAATGATTGAGTCATTACTATGGCCACTATCATTTAATGATTACGTGTTCTATTGAGATTGAACCAGCTGCCCACTAAATCACTCACCATAGCTTACAGCTTATTGCTGGTGCTGACTTACCTCATCATGGGTAAGTTGGGCTTGATGCTTGCACTACCGCCTGGCTATGCTTCTGCCATCTTTCCACCGGCAGGCATTGCCATTGCCGCTGTGTTTGTAGCAGGCAGGGCGGCATTGCCTGCGGTATGCTTAGGCTCGTTGCTGCTAAACCTGTGGGTGGGTTACAGCACGCATCATCACATCACCGCCATCAGTGTGGTGCTGGCCTGCTTAATTGCCCTAGCCTCTACCTTACAGGCGTGGCTAGGTGGGTGGTGGTTGCAACGTAAGATTGGCTACCCAACCTCGCTGGACAACCCGATTGAAGTGGTAACTTTTTTTATTTCGGCACCCATCATTTGTTTAATCAGTGCCACAATTTCTGTCAGTAGTTTATTTGCGCTAGGCTTGATTGAACAATCGCTGTTTTTTTCCAGTTGGGCATCATGGTGGATAGGCGATTCTTTGGGCGTCATTGTGATGTTGCCCCTATGTTTAGTGGCGATTGGTCAACCCCGCACCAGTTGGAACAAGCGCAGATGGACGGTTGCACTGCCCATGCTGATTACTTTTGCGCTGCTGGTGGTCATTTTTGTCATGGTCAGCCGCTGGGAGCGCAAAGAATCCTTGGTGGAGTTTGATGCCTTATCTAACCAAGTATCTGAACACTTGCGCCTACGCTTTGAATCACAAGAAGCCGTGTTAAAGCAAACCAGCGCACTCTTTGATTACCGTGCCCACGATAACGTCTCTAAGCAAGACTTTCATCAGTTTGTACGCGCCACCTTGGCGGGCTACCCCATGATTTACGCCATAGAATGGGTGCCACGGGTCAGTCAGCAGGCACGCAGCGCCTTTATTAAACAGCAGCAGCAGGTGACGCCTAACTTTGACATTAAGCAGTTTAATGCCAGCAAAAGCATGGTGTCGGCTGATGTGCGTGATGAATACTTTCCGATTACCTATATCGAGCCTAACAGACAGAGCGCACGTACCATTGAGGGCTTAGACATCGCTTCGATTGCTGACCGCAAACAAACCTTAATGAAAGCCATGCAGAGCAAACAAGCAGTCGTCACCCCGCCTACACTCCTGGTGAACGACAGCGGTACCGAGCTGGGCTTGCTGCTGATGTATCCTATTTTGGACGGCCAACAAGAAGGCGTGTTGTGCAGCGTATTTAAAGTAGACCGCTTGATTGGTGAGCTGTTTAGCCCCACCCAAACCACCATCCATGCACGACTGATGGATGTAGCCGCCAAAAAGGTCCTGTATGACAGCTTTGCGGCACAAGCTAACGAAGTGATTTACAGCAGACTCTTCAGCTTTGGTGGCCGGCAATACCGCTTAGAAACAGCCCCTAGCGCACTGTATTATCAACAACATCGTGGCTGGCAAAGCTGGAATATGCTGGCCATTGGCCTATTTGGTACAGGCTTGATGGGCGCATTATTGCTGATGGGCACTGGCTACACCGCACGCATAGAAAACTTGGTACAACAAAAAACGGACGAACTTAAAGAGAGCTTTTCGCGCTTTCAAGACATTACCTCTACGCTGGGTCAAGGTATTTATGTGATGGATACCGCTGGCATCATCACCTTTACCAACCCCAAAGCGCAAGCCTTGCTGGGCTACAGTGAACAAGCTTTGCTAGGCCAAAACGCCCATACACTGTTTCACCACCAACATCTCGACCACACGGTGTATCCTGAAAGTGACTGTCAAATCCGCCAAGTCATGCAGACTAAACAGCCTTATAAATCGGCCGAAGAGATATTTTGGCATCACAGTGGCGCGCCTATTTACAGCGCGGTGAGTGCTGTGCCACTGTTCAAAAATAATATGGTAGTTGGCGCTGTGGTAGTGTTTGACGATATTTCGGAACGCAGAAACATAGAACAGGCCTTACGTGCCAGCGAGAAAAGTTTTAGAGAAATTATTGAGTACGCCCCTATCGGCATGGCCATTGTGGCATTAACAGGCAGGTTTACCACCGTCAACCAAACGCTATGCAATATTGTCGGCTACACCAGTGAAGAATTAAAGCGGCTGACGTTTCAAGAAATCACCCATGCCGATGATTTGTCTACTGACCTTGCTTATGTGCAACAGCTCATCGAAGGCAAAATTGATACCTACCAAATGGAAAAGCGCTACATACGTAAGGACAAAGGCATCGTCTGGATACAATTGTCTTGCAGCGTGTTTAGGGATGATGATAGGCAGCCGCAGTACTTTACTGCGCAGATAGAAGACATCACCGAGCGTAAGCAGCGCGCTGATGCCATGCAACAAGATGCCTATTTTGATACGCTCACCGCCCTGCCTAATCGCAAATTACTGATGGATAGATTGCAACATGCGCTGGCGCAAGCGCAGCGTTATCAACGCGCCATGGCGTTACTGTTCGTCGATTTAGATTATTTCAAGACCATCAATGATACCTTGGGGCATGATGTGGGTGACTCTGTACTCAAAGAGTCTGCGGTGCGCTTGCTAGCTTGCGTCCGCAGCATGGATACCGTGGCCAGACTAGGGGGCGATGAGTTTGTCATTGTGTTATCGGAAATTTCTGATGTAAACGATGCGGAAATAGTAGCCGAAAAAATACTCAGCACATTTGCTTTGCCTATGCAAGTCAGCGACCAGCAAGTGCTGATCGGCACCAGTATCGGTATTGCTTTACGCACTGGCGATACAGACAGCAACATCAAACAACTGATGAAGCAGGCAGACATGGCCATGTATCAAGCTAAGGCCAGTGGTAGAAATAGATATAGCGTGTATACCGCGTAATCACTTGGGTTAGTTAGCGCAAGCGCTAGCCTGCTTTTGACACTTGCCACGCCAAACGCGCAACGATGCGCACACTTTAGCCTCACGCGGCTATTCTCCACAGAAGCTGTGGATAAGTCTGTGATTATCTATGTAATTAAATTGTAACTTACCGATTTATAAGGCTTTTTTAAAACAGATTAAACTTTGAGCGATTGATTATTATTATTAAAATCAATTAGTTATCATTACATCCAGTAATCCAGCAGGGTTAGCGCCTATAGTTAATGTAGCACTTTAGCATGTGTGCATAAGTCCGTTGATTTGCGCGCTAATAATGCGCTAATTAGTTAGTTTATAAGACTTATTTTAGCCGCTGTAGCGCATTATTTCAGGTGGTGCAGTGCAGCCATAGGCCATGGTACAGTCATGAGGCATGGCCAATACAGCACACACCGCCGCTAAGTTTGGCATGGATGAAGTGCGGCTTGGCATGCACTGGTGACTAGCTCAGCGTTTACTCACCGACGGTCACGCGCTGCAGATAGGCTTCAAACTGATGTTCTGGCAAGGGTTTGCTAAATAAAAAGCCTTGGTATAAAAAGCAGCCGCTATGGAATAAATACTCACGCTGCGCCTTGGTTTCCACGCCTTCTGCAATGACCTCTAGCCCCAATAGCTGCGCCAAGGCAATAATGGTTTGGGCAATCGAGGCATCATTGGGGTCTATCAGCACATCGCGCACAAAAGACTGGTCGATTTTCACTTGGTCCAGCGGCATGGTTTTTAAGTAAGTAAGCGATGAATAGCCAGTACCAAAATCATCTAACGAAAAGCTGATACCCCGCGCCTTTAATAAATGCATTTTGCGAATGATGTCTTCCACATCTTGCGCAAACAAGCTTTCTGTCAGCTCCAGTTTAAGCTTGGTCGGATCCACCGTGTAGTTATCCAATATGCTCAACACTTGCTCGACAAAATCCGCTTGGCGAAATTGAATTTCGCTAACATTGACCGCCAGCACTAATGAGGCCGTATTGGCTTGCAGCCGCCAGCTGGCCAGTTTTGCACATGCGGTTTGCAGCACCCACAAGCCTATGGGCACAATTAAGCGGGTATCTTCCGCAATCGGGATAAACTCAGTGGGTGGCACCAGCCCACGCTGTGGATGATCCCAACGCAATAAGGCTTCCGCGCCCACCACATGGCCGTGTTCATTCATTTGTGGCTGGTAATGCAAGGCCAATTGTTTGAGTGCAATGCCATGGCGTAAGTCCGATTCTAATTGCACTCTGGCAGAAATTTCCGATTGCATTTTTGGGTCAAAAAAGCGCAATGCGTTTCTACCTGCGGCTTTGGCTTGGTACATGGCCAGATCCGCACGTTTGAGTAACTCGCTGACGCTATCGTCTTTATCTGAAAATAAGGTAATACCTATGCTGGCTGAACTTTGGTGCTGGTAATTGCCCAGCAAATAAGGTCTATGCAATTGGCTCAATACCTTTTCTGCAATCTTAGTGGTGAGTAGCGCCGCTTCTGCTTCATCAATACTCAAGGCCTCCAGCATCACGACAAACTCATCGCCGCCAAATCTGGCCACACTGTCAGTCTCTCGCACACAAGATTTAAGCCGGACGCCAATTTCATTAAGCAACAAATCGCCTTTGTCATGGCCTAGCGTATCGTTTAGCGATTTGAAATTGTCCAAATCAATAAATAACAATGCGCCGTAATGATGGCTGCGCGCGCATGACACCAGCGCTTGATTTAGCCTATCTAACAACAAGGTACGGTTGGGCAACGAGGTCAGTGGGTCGTAAAAGGCTAGATATTGAATCTTATCGGCGGCAATTTTACGTTCCGTAATATTAGTATTAATGGTAAACACCGATTGCGGGACGCCATGTTCATCATAGACCAAAGTCCAATGGCTTTCGATGGTGAGAATATCACCCGCCTTAGTGTGCTGCTCAATTTCACCACTCCATTCACCCTCAAGCATTAAGCGCTTCATGGCCAGCTGGAATGGGGCGTTATCAGGGTAAATCAGTGTTTCAATAGAAGTGCCTAGTGCTTCTTCTCGCGTCCAGCCATACAGACGTACCGCGCCGTTATTCCAAAACTGCACTTTATTGTCCAAGCTGCGTACCATAATGGCATCTTGTGCATTGTCTAATAGCGATGCTTGGTCACGAATATAACGTTCAGAATTTTGTCGCTCTAGCTCGGCCCCGGCGCGTGCAGCAAAAATTTTCAGTAGCGAATAAATAAAATCGGTTTCTTGCGTGACGCTTTTAAACATCACCACCACCAGCCCGATGACTTGTCCAATCGGGTTAGTCAGGCGTTGGCCAACATAACTTTTGACTTTAAGTGCGGCCAGTTCTGGCAATGCCGCCAAGCAACCCAGCGATTGTGCGGATAAAGCAAACGAGTCTTGCCCGGTCAACTGCGCATACACTTGTTGGCTCATCGGCAAGCGAATATTGGTCGATTTGACACCCTCGCCCACCAAAGCAATGGTGTGTAAGGACAGCACATTGCCTGCCTCCATTTTGGCGACAAAGCCAGCATTGGCACTGGTGGCTTCTATCATATTCTGCGTCAGCTGCACAAAAAACGCATGGTCGATGGTGGCCGATACACTAGACGCCATTTTGTATAAGGCGGCATGAAAGCGCTCACTTTCTTGCTGCGCGCGGATGCTCATAATGCCAAACGCCAAGTCATCGGCCAGCTCTTGCAATAGTTTTAATTCGCGCTCCACCACTTGCGTGATTTTTTTGGTATACATAATCACCAAGCCAAATACGCGGCCATCGTGTATCAGCGGTAAAGAAATCACACCGCGGTAGCCGTTGCTGGTGGCGGCTTCTGCCCAAGGTGCAAAACCGCCATCTTGCAGAATATCTTCAATGATGACTGGCCGCCCGCTTCGAATGGTTCTGCCGGCTGGCCCTTTGCCTGCCTCCATATGTTCATCCCAAGTCACTTTAACATTGTCCAGATGCGCCATATTGCCAAAGTGCGCCATCGGGATAATCGATTGATCAGCATCGTCATACGCATAGCCTACCCACGCCAAGCCATAACCGCCGACTTTCACGATGAGCTCGCACAACTGCGTCAGCAGCTGCGATTCACTTTTGGAGCGTATCAACAACTCGTTGGATAAGCTCAATAAACGCAAGGCCCGGTTTAAACTGGCCAATTCCAAAGCAGATTTTTTGTTGTCGGTGACGTCTTGACCAGAGGCATGCAAATACTCCACCGCGCCAGCAGCGTCGCGGATAGGTGTTAATACAAACTCAGTAATGCGTTGTTCGCCTGAGGCCACAAAGTAATCGGTGGCAATATGTACCACTTCACCTGCCTTGGCCATTTGCACTAGGCTATGCATAAAATTAGACAGGCTAGGATCCGGGCTCCACCAACTGGTATCCCAAAACTTTCTGCCCAGCTCTACATGACGCTGATAGCCACTTTCCACCAAGGCTTTATCGTTGACGGCCACCAAGGTGCCATCCAGCTCAAGCAAGCCTTGAAACAAATAGGATTGATTAAAAATCGCCGACAGCTTCGCCTCACTTTTGGCCAGCGCCAGTTCTTTATTTTTTTGCTCGGTGGTGTCGCGCATGGCCACTACCGCGCCTATTTTTTTACCGTCAGGCGTTAAAATAGCCTGACCATTGCAGCGAATAATCTTGGCTGGCGCATGTTTGGGCACAATCACCAACTCTTCTTCAACGATTTTTTCGCCCAGATAGGCCCGGTATAATGGGATTTGTTCAACCGTCATGCGGGTTTTACCATCGGCCAAATACAGGTCGTAGTATTCCGCCCATTCGTCTGGCAGCATTTTTTGCTCAGCCAGGCCATGAATCTCGCGCGTGCTATGGTTAAACAGCGAGAGCTGGCCGTGTTCATCACAGGCGGCGATGCCTTCGGATAAGTTTTCCAGCAAGGCGGTGAGAAACTCGCGCTCTTTTTCCAGCCGCTCGGTTTGTGATAACAACGTTTGGTTGAGTAAAGCCAATTGCTGACTTTGGCGGCGTATTTCCAGTTGTACCATGACTTGGTCGGCCATGGTGGTCAAGGTCTGTCGTTGCAAATCGTTGAGTGTGCGTGGCTGCACATCTTTAATGGCCAGTGCGCCTATGGCATGGCCGTCCGGCGTAATCAAGGGTGCGGCTGCATAAAAACGGATATGCGGGCTGCCCGTGACCATGGGGTTATGGGCAAAACGTGGGTCTAATAAGGTGTCTGGCACCACAAAAACATCGCTAGATAAAATAGCGGTCGCGCAAAATGAAATTTTTCTATCATGCTGTTGCTGCGTCATGCCGTAGCTAGATTTGTACCACTCACGATCTTGATCCATTAGCGTCACCGTGGCCATCGGTGTCGCGCAGATATGGGCCACTAATTGCGTAATACGGTCAAACGCATACTCGGCTGGCGTATCCAAAATTCGGTACGCATTTAAGTCATTTAATCGCGCTTGCTCGGTTTGTTTATTGCGCATGGCAACACCCCACTACCGTGGCGACTAGTGCTACGCTTAAGTAAGAACACATTAGGCACCCACCTGTGGAATGCTCACATGCGTTGGCACCTGATTGCGTAAATAGTGTTCAAACGCTTGTTTTGACATGGGTTTTGCCAAGTAATAGCCTTGGCCATAATCGCAGCCCGCTTGCATAAGTAGCTGCAATTGGCATTGGGTTTCTATGCCTTCCGCAATCACTTGAATATTCAGTTTATGTGCCATGGCGATGATGGCCTCGCACAGCGCGTAGTTGGCGGAATTAATAGCCAAATCACAGACAAAAGAGCGGTCAATTTTAATAAAATCAATCGAAAATTGATTCAGATACGACAGCGACGAATAGCCGGTGCCAAAATCATCCAGCGATACCTGCATACCAGCCGCTTTAAAGTCATACAGTTTAGCTTTGGTCGATTTGGACGGGTCTAATAACAACCCTTCGGTAATTTCCACACAGATATTCTGACCGGACAAACCTAGCGCTTGTAAGGTATGCACCCATGAGTTGCTGCATTCGGTCTGTGCATTAAACTGCACCGGCGATTTATTGACACTGATTTGAAAATGCGGCCGATTGGCTTGCTGTAAGGCCTGGATTTGCCGCACCGATTCTTCAAATACCCATTGCCCTATCTCCACAATCAAACCGACTTCTTCGGCCACCGCAATGAATTCCAACGGGCTAATCAAGCCTTTGCTTGGGTGTTGCCAGCGTATTAACGCTTCGGCTTTATTCACTACCCCAGTGGCTAAGTGCACAATGGGTTGATACACCAAAAAAAACTCCTGATGTTCGATGGCGTGATGCAAATCGGTAATCAGCCTTAAGTGTGAATTGGCATGCTCTTGCATGGCGCTGGTGTAATAATGATAGCGGTTACGCCCGGCCTTTTTAGCGGCATACATGGATTGATCGGCTTTTTTCAGCAGCTCTTCAGTGGTCACGGCGTCTTCTGGGTAGACGGTAATGCCAATACTGGCCGACACATACACCGTCTCATTATTCAGCGTAAATGGCGCCGATAGGGCCGCCAACACTTTCTGTACAATCAGCTCCTCAGCGCCTAGCTCAGTCAGGCCAGCAGTGATAATGGTAAATTCGTCGCCGCCTAGTCTAGCCACGGTATCGCTGTCTCTCACGCACACGCTCAAACGTTTTGCGGCTTCCACCAATAGCTGGTCGCCCACATCATGGCCTAGCGTATCGTTGATTTCCTTAAAGCGATCTAAATCAATGAACATCAATGACAGATGGGTTTGATTGCGATGCGCTTTTTTGATCTCCTGCTCCAGCCGGTCGATAAATAAAGTGCGATTAGGCAAACCAGTCAGCGCATCATAATAAGCCAAGTACTTAATTCTGGACTCGCTGATTTTGCGCGCGGTAATGTCTCTAAATACCACAGTGGTGCCACACAATTTGCCATCCAAATCCCTCAGTGGAGAGGTGCTGTACTCCACCGGAAACGAGGTGCCATCTTTGCGCCAAAACACTTCATTAGAAATACTTCTGGGCTGACCATCGTGCAAGGTTTTATAAATTGGGCAATCCGCCACCGGATAAGGGCTATGGTCGGCATGGTGGTGGTGCAAGGTATCATGCGCATGCCTGCCCACTAAATCACCCACCTCGCGCCCCAGCATGTTCACCGCCGCCAAGTTCTCTACAATAACAATGCCATTTAAATCAATG
>DASWSZ010000039.1:0-9022 GCA_036402395.1 Methylophilus sp. | reverse complement strand
ACAGGATATCTTTGACTACATTGAGTTGTTCTACAACTCAAAACGACGTCACAATTCCAATCACTTGTTATCTCCGATAGACTACGAAAATCAATTCACAAAAACGACTGATACGTGTCTACAAAATTAGTGGCGATTCAGTGTGCCATAACTGGTAGGGTCAAGCCCTATTTCTACCACCCAATCATTTACAATGCGTGCATATTGTCTTGTCGATAGATGTGGTGATTCGTGAATTCTACTTGGAAACAAAAAAGCATCTGATTTGAGTTCAGAGGCTTTAATCCAATCAGCAACTGTTTTACGCGTTTGTTCGGTAATCTCAAATTGGACTGGACGTCCTGTTTTTTGCTGCATAACGATGGCTCTTGAGGTAACTCTGTCGCCATGTGAAATATCTCTTACTTTTAGCTTAACCAAATCACAGGCTCGAAACTTACTATCGATCGCAAGATTAAAAAGTGCTAGGTCCCTTGTACGTTGGGATAATTCTAATCTAACTCGAATGGCCCAGATTTCTTTGAGCTTAAGAGGTGATTTTTGACCTATTAACTTACCTTTATTCCATGGTCATGATGATTTGAATTGGATGTTTCCATGATGATCTCCTAGAAATTAGGGATCAATAGTCTGCGCTTATTTTAAAAGAGTTGTATCAAAAGATTATCCTAAAGCAGGCATTGATAATCGAGTCTTACGGCCCGAAGCAGACTTATACAACTACTTGCTTAGAAATACTCAAAAGCAGCTTATATGTTGGGTAGCACACTTTCAAATTAGATTAGTTTTAATATGATTTGGTCATCGCAAACAGACATTAATTGGTGTTTTTCAATTAAACAGCCGTTTATTAAGATGGTACTCAAAGTTAGTTATTTTTTTGAATTCTTATTTTTGAAACATGGTTATTGAAAGATGTTTGATATCAAATATTTTTCTTATTATGGAAGGTACTGAATGACTACATTTGATCCCTCACGACGAAAGTTCATCCAAACCACCGCAGCTAGTACTTGCGCAGTCATTACGGCTAAGCTGACGACTGAGGCGGAGGCTAAGTCGGTTCTTCAGCCCAAGCAAGTAGTCGAGCCAGCAAAGATTAATATTTTGTTGCGCGTTAATGGGAGCGAGCATCAATTGATGGTTGATCCGCGCATGACTTTATTAGACGCTTTGCGTGAGCGCTTGCAGTTAACAGGCAGTAAGAAAGGCTGTGATCAGGGCCAATGCGGTGCTTGTACTATCATTGTAGATGGGCGACGTATCGTGTCTTGTTTGACGCTAGCCGTGATGCAAGAAGGTCATGAAATTACAACTATTGAGGGTTTGGGCACGCCAACTAATCTGCATCCAATGCAGGCCGCTTTTATCAAACATGATGGTTATCAGTGCGGTTTCTGTACACCTGGCCAAATTTGTTCCGCAGTTGCGATGTTAGATGAAGTAAAAGCGGGAATGCCCAGCCACGTAACTAGGGATCTGAATCGTTCGCCTGAAATGACGGCTATTGAGTTTCGTGAACGCATGAGTGGGAATATTTGCCGTTGCGGTGCCTACTCAAATATTCAAGATGCCATTGTTGAAGTTGTGGGAGAGCGAGTATGAAAGCTTTTAATTACGAAAGAGCCACTTCACTCGCTGAAGCTGTTGCTAAAGTAAGTCACATTAAAGGCGCAAAATTTATTGCAGGCGGTACTAACTTAGTCGATTTAATGAAGTTGCAGATTGAAACACCAACCCACTTAATTGACATTAATGACTTAGGTTTAAACAAAATTGAAGCCAGCGCTGATGGTGGATTGCGCATTGGCGCATTGGTGCGAAACTCCGACCTTGCAGCAAACCAACAAGTGCGGCGCGATTATGCTGTGCTCTCTAGGGCTCTATTAGCTGGTGCATCTGGCCAGCTACGCAATCAAGCAACTACTGCTGGTAATCTGTTGCAACGCACGCGTTGCCCCTATTTTTACGACACCAACATGCCTTGTAATAAACGGGAGCCAAATAGCGGCTGTAGCGCAATTGGCGGATACAGCCGACTTCATGCGATTGTGGGCGTAAGCAATAGCTGCATTGCCACGCATCCCAGTGATATGGCAATTGCCATGCGGCTATTAGATGCAACAGTTGAAACAGTGCGGCCTAATGGTTCAACCCGCACTATTCCAATCGCTGAACTGCACCGATTGCCAGAAAACACTCCACATATTGAACACACATTAGAAGCAGGTGAACTAATTACCGCTGTAACGCTACCTAAACCTGTGGGTGGTACTCACCTTTATCGCAAAGTGCGTGATAGAGCTTCTTATGCGTTTGCGCTGATATCAGTTGCTGCCATCGTTCAGCGTGACGGCACAGGTAGAGTGGCGGTGGGCGGAGTTGCACACAAGCCATGGCGCGTTGAAGCGGCTGAACGTGATATGCCGCGCGGCGCGAAGGCTTTGACAGCAGGAATATTAGCCAACGCGCGCATCACACACGACAATGCATTTAAGGTTTTGCTAGTAGAGCGAACAATTGCCTCTGTTCTTAACGAAGCGAAAGCATAAAAGATGAAATTTGATACCCCAGCTTCTACTAATCCAATTGATCAGCTTAAAGTCATCGGCAAACCCGCCTCTCGAATTGATGGGCCGCTCAAAACAACGGGCACAGCGCCCTACGCTTACGACCGATACAACGTCATATCAAATCAAGCTTACGGCTATATACTTGGTTCGGCGATTGCTAAGGGTCGCATCGTTTCTATGAATCTAGCTGCGGCTAAAGCTTACCCAGGTGTCATCACTATTGTCACCGCAGAAAATGCTGGAAAATTAGGTAAAGGCGACTTCAATACGGCTTTATTATTGGGCGGGCCAGAAATTCAGCATTATCATCAAGCTGTTGCTGTTGTGGTTGCTGAAACATTTGAGCAGGCGCGTGCAGCGGCTTACCTTATTAAGGTCGAATATGTTCGCACTAAGGGATATTTTGACTTAGCTGCTGAAAAATCTAAAGGCGTTGCCAAAGACGACCCATATACCATTGCAGAAAGTGCAGTTGGTGATTTTTCTCAGGCGTTTTCATCAGCGCCTGTACAGTTGGATGCCTCTTATTCAACCTCACACGAATCTCATTCAATGCTTGAACCGCATGCAACCATTGCTGCTTGGGATGGCGATCAGCTGACGCTTTGGACTTCTAATCAAATGATTGCTTGGTCTGTGAGCGAGATGTCTAAGACTTTACGTATCGCCAAGGAAAAAATACGCGTGATTTCACCTTATATTGGTGGCGGTTTTGGCAGTAAGCTGTTTGTGCGTACTGATGCCTTAATGGCAGCCCTTGCCGCGCGCGTTGCAATGCGCCCTGTGAAAGTGACCTTACAGCGCGCCTTAATACCCAATAACACTACGCATCGTTCGGCAACCATTCAGCGCTTGCGTATTGGCGCTACAAAAGAGGGTCAAATCACAGCTATAGGTCATGAAAGTTGGTCTGGTAATTTACCGGGTGGCGGTCCAGAAGCTGGCGCAGTGCAAACGCGCGCACTTTATGCGGGTGCTAACCGAATGACATCTAACCGCATAAGCCAGCTAGATTTACCAGAAGCCAATGCGATGCGTGCGCCAAATGAGGCGTCAGGCCTTGCTGCACTAGAACAAGCAATGGATGAGATGGCTGAAAAATTGGGCATGGACCCAATCGCTTTTCGCATTAAAAATGATACCCAAGTAGTGCCCGATTCTCCGCTCAAGGCAGGGTCAAATGATTCTCAAGCAAACAAAAATCGCAATCCTAATCCGCCTTTCTCTGTACGCCAATTAGTAAAATGTTTTGAAATTGGGGCAGACCGTTTTGGATGGAACAAGCGCAATTCTAAACCTGGCCAAGTGCGTGATGGACGCTGGCTGGTAGGCATGGGCACCGCATCAGCCTACCGCGATAATGTTGTCATGAAATCGGCAGCACGGGTAAAACTGGATAATCGTGGCCACTTAACGGTGGAAACGGATATGACGGATATTGGCACAGGAAGCTACACCATCATTGCACAAACTGCTGCTGAAATGATGGGTTTGCCACTTGAGAAAGTCACGGTTAGGCTAGGCGATTCGAGTTTCCCCGCTTCTTCTGGTTCAGGCGGACAATGGGGCGGCAACAGCTCCACCTCTGGCGTTTATGCGGCTTGTATCAAATTGCGTGAGGCAATTGCGCTTAGGGCTAAAGCTCAAGACGCTAAATTTGATATTACCGATGCTTTATTTTCTGATGGAAAAATTCAAAGTAAGTCACAAAGCATTCTACTGGCTGACCTAGCAGGTAGCCGTGGTTTGGTTGCAGAAGACGCAATTGAGTTTGGTGACCTTGACAAGCGTTATCAACAATCTACCTTTGGTGCCCATTTTGTAGAAGTGGGCGTAGATGCGGCAACAGGTGAGATTAGGATGCGCCGTATGCTTGCCGTGTGCGCTGCTGGTCGCATATTGAACCCTAAAACTGCGCGTAGCCAAGTGATTGGCGCCATGACAATGGGCGTGGGCGCTGCGTTAATGGAAGGGCTTGAAGTAGACAAGCGCTATGGGTTTTTCGTCAACCACGATCTGGCTGGTTACGAAGTGCCTGTACATGCTGACATTCCGTACCAAGAAGTGATTTTTCTGGATGAAACTGACCCAATATCTTCGCCCATGAAAGCAAAAGGTGTGGGTGAGCTTGGTATTTGCGGTGTGGCATCCGCCATTGCCAATGCTGTGTATAACGCCACTGGCGTTCGCGTGCGCGACTACCCTATTACACTTGATAAGTTAATTGAAAAAATGCCAACAATGGTCTAACGCGATAAACGTGCGATAAAAAGTACATTAAATATAATGTTTTATGGTTTAGGCAACACTAGAAAGATTATATGAAATCTGCTGATTTAGAAGTGTTAACCCACGCGCTGGAATGGCTAAAAAACGGCTACGAGGCGCATTTGTTAACCGTTGTGCAAACTTGGGGTTCTTCCCCACGCTTGCCGGGCGCTATATTGGTGGTGCGTGAAGATGGGCATTTAATAGGCTCTGTTTCTGGCGGCTGCATTGAGGATGATTTAGCCGATAAGGCGCGCAATCATGCACTACCAAAAACGGCATCGGTAATGGCATACGGCATTAGCCGTGATGAAGCGCAGCGGTTTAATATTCCGTGCGGCGGTCGTTTGCAGATTGTGGTTGAGCCAATCAACGAAGCTGCGCAGCTATTGCCGTTAGTACAAGCTTTAGAGGTGCGCAAACTCATGAAGCGCTCAGTTAATCTAAAAACGGGTCAAGTTAAATTAATACAAGTGTTACCTGAAGGTTTGCCAAAAATCGATGGCGATTGGTTTCACACCTATTTTGGTCCGCAATGGCGTTTGCTCATCATTGGGGCAAACCAGCTAGGTGCTATGCTGGCAAGCATGGCGCAAGTGCTCGATTTTGATGTGCTGATTTGTGAACCGCGCCAAGAAATTCGCGCTGAGTGGCATGTGGAAGGCGTAACATGGATTGAAGGCATGCCCGACGATGTCGTACTAGAAATCAAGCCTGATGGACACACTGCAATAGTAGCTGTGACACATGACCCCAAGCTTGATGACATGGCCTTACTTGAAGCGCTCAAATCAGATGCATTTTATGTTGGGGCGCTTGGCTCACACAAAAATCAAGAAAAACGTCGCGAACGTTTGCGTATGTTTGACTTAAATGAACTAGAAATTTCGACTCTGCGCGGACCGGTAGGTTTGCAAATTGGCAGCCGCACCCCTGCCGAAATCGCGATTGCCATACTCGCTGAGCTTATTCAGGTACGAGCGAAACAGCTTAAAATGGGTACTGGTTTTATCAGTGACATTGGCGATGTACGCTGCAAAGCCTAATTTTTCAAGTCTGCCGGCGTATCAGTATCCGCTAAAATTCCTGCATCATCACATGGCAATAGGTGAACTTCATCTGGGTAATATTTAATAATAGAACGCGCGCCTTCATCACCACGCAGACTTTCAAGCTCGCTACGAAACTTAGCAGCAAACCCAACAGGATGGCCACGTTGGCCGTTGTAAGTAGGGATAACAATAGAACTGCCACTTCTAAGCTAGGTTGCCACTTGACTTATAGTGGCGGATTGAATATTGGGCATATCAGCTAACGCAATCACAAACCCGTCATTAGCAGCTTCAAGGCATGACGAGAAGCGAATTGCAGTTGATAGGCTGTCGGCCATTTCTTGGTCATTCTCACTACAAAATACGAACTTCAAACCCGCATTTAGGAACAATTCAGCCAGTTCTTTTTTTCCGGTCTAACCACCGCAATGCTGATTGGAATCGCTTTAATCAAATTCTCAGCAGATGCTAATGCTAATGCTAATGCTAATGCTATCGGACGACCATCTGACAAAAAATGTAAAAGTTTATCGACAGGACCAAACCTGCGAGAAAAACCCGCAGATAACAAAATACCTATCATTAGTAATATTCCAGTTTTAACATAATTAATACTGCAATAATACATTCCATTATTGCTTTTACTTGCGTTGGTAAGATTTATTTAACCGCTTAGCTTGAGTGACTGCTTGGGGCCGTGAGACTCGATAATCAATGCCTTCTTTAGGACAATCTGTTGATGAATCCCTTTAAAATAAGAGCAAACTATTGATCCCTATTTTCTAGGAGATCGTCATGGAAACATCAACCTCAAATAATCATGAACCATAGAACAAAGGAAAGTGAATCGCCACTATATTTAATAGGCTGTAAATGATTAATATAATTTCACTAATTAATAGTAAATACTATTGAATTTAATTTAGGTATTAAAACCTCATTAAGTTGAGAAAAGCCAACTTAAATAAAACATCAGGCGTATGCTGTAATCACTACCCTCGATTAAGTTAATCATGAAAAAAAATGCAGATGCTGCTCAACCTTTAGAAAGCCAATCTGCAGAAATTTTAACGCAAGAAGTTTTATCACCTTGGTGGCGACGCGCTAGCTTATTAACAGCTGCCATTGGTTTTGCGGTGCTTATTTTAATTACCAGCTTGGTGTATCGCGATGCACCGCCAATTCCTGAAAAAGTAGTCAGTTCAAATGGAACAGTAGTGTTCACCTCGCAAGCCATTGTGGCAGGTCAACAGGTGTTTTTAAAATATGGCTTGATGGATAACGGAAGTATTTGGGGGCATGGCGCTTTACTTGGCCCAGATTTCTCAGCCAATTATTTGCATAGCTTATCCGTGCATTATGCAAATTCACTTTCTATTGAGCGTTATCGATTGCCATTGACAGGCTTAACTGCAGGCCAACGCGCCGGCTTAGAAGCCGAAATACGATTAGAGCTAAAAAGCAATCGCTATGATGTAAAAACCAAAACTTTAGTAGTCAATCCCGCCTTTAAGGACTGGTTTGCTCAACAGCCTAGCGTTTGGGTGCAGTACTTTTCTAATCCCGCGCTAAACGGTGGGTTGAGTGTTAAAACGATTAGCGACCCTGCAGAATTGAACAATCTAAGTGCATTTGTGGCTTGGACAGCATGGGCATCTGTAACAAATCGGCCTGATAGCAATAACACCTATACCAACAACTTTCCGTTTGATTCATTAGCAGGCAACACCGCGCCAGCGGATGCGCTACTTTGGAGCGCACTAAGCTTGATATTTTTGCTGGGTGGCATTGCAACAGTATTGCTGGCGTTTGGTAAATTTGATTATTTAGGCTGGAAAGCGCGTGCAGGCTATTTGCATCCACCCATCAATGGTGCGCAAGTCACCCCTGCGCAACGTGCTACCCTAAAATATTTTGCCGTGGTGGCCATTCTATTGCTGGCGCAAACGCTAGTGGGTGGCGCACTGGCGCATTACCGTGCAGATCCGGGTACATTTTATGGCGTGGATTTAACTGTGCTGCTGCCCAGCAATTTACTGCGTACTTGGCATTTGCAATTGGCCATTTTTTGGATTGCAACGGCCTATGTGGCTGGCGCTTTATTTATCGCCGCCACACTGGGCGGTAAAGACCCTGTTGGGCAGAAAAAAGGCGTGGATGTTTTATTCTGGTCATTGGTGTTTATAGTGTTTGGTAGCCTGATAGGCGAATGGGCAGGCATCAAACAATTACTGCCTGATTTATGGTTTTGGTTTGGCAACCAAGGTTGGGAGTATTTGGAACTAGGTAGAGCTTGGCAAATATTATTAGCCGCTGCTTTAGTATTTTGGTTTGTGCTGTTGTTTAGAGCCTTAATGCCCGCTTTACAAGACCCAGAGAAGAAAGAAATTGCGGCTTTGTTTTTAATTGCCGCACTTGCTGTTCCTGTGTTTTACCTGCCCGCCATGTTTTTTGATAGCACAACGCATTTTTCCGTGGTCGATGTGTGGCGTTTCTGGATTATTCACTTATGGGTAGAAGGATTTTTTGAGTTTTTTGTCACCGTCATGGTGGCCATTATCTTCTTGCAGTTTGGCGTGGTCAGCCGCTTAACCGCCACCCGTGTGATTTACCTAGACGCCATCTTGTATTTTGCCGGCGGGTTCATTGGCACAGGTCATCATTGGTATTGGACAGGCCAAACCAGCTTTAACATGGCGCTCAGCGCGCTATTTTCGGCGTTAGAGGTGGTGCCGCTTACCCTCATTACCTTAGACGCATGGGACTTTGTCAAGCTCTCCAAGCCACAACAAGGGCTGACTAAACGATTGGAAGAAGTGCCGCATAAATGGACCTTCTACTTTCTAATGGCGGTGGGTTTTTGGAATTTTCTGGGTGCTGGGGTTTTTGGCTTTCTGATTAACTTACCTATCGTCAGTTATTACGAAACAGGCACGCTGCTTACCATTAACCACGGCCATGCCGCGATGATGGGCGTATTTGGCATGCTAGGCATCGGCTTGATTGTATTTGTCATCAGGCAAACTGTTACGCCAGAACTATGGCTGCACTTAGAAAAATATGTACGCATCAGTTTTTGGGGGCTTAACAGCGGATTATTATTGATGGTGATATTGAGCTTGTTTCCAG
>DASWSZ010000038.1:0-12010 GCA_036402395.1 Methylophilus sp. | reverse complement strand
ACATCTCAAGCATGAAATTTTAGTCATTAAACGACAATTGGACGATGACAAAAACTTTATTCGCAAAGTGAACTACGGCAGCGAGTCCATGAGTGCAGAAGACCAAGCCCGCGTGCGTGAAATTGCCAATTACGAATACTTAAATGACGCCGGCCAATCGGTGAAGTTTCTTACTGAAAATGAAGTGTATAACCTCACCATCCCTAAAGGCACACTCACCGCAGAAGAGCGTACTATCATCAACAACCATATTGTGGTGACCATCCATATGTTGGAATCGCTGCCCTACCCCAAAGCATTACGGCGCGTGCCGGAGTATGCCGGTGGCCATCATGAACGTATGGATGGCACTGGCTACCCCAGAGGCTTAAAGCGCGAGCAAATGTCGATACCGGCGCGCATGATGGGGGTGGCGGATATTTTTGAGGCGCTCACTTCCAAAGATAGGCCGTATAAAAAAGCCAAAACATTGTCAGAAACGCTGAATTTACTAGGTAATATGAAGCTTAACCAGCACATAGACCCAGATGTGTTTGATCTATTTATTAAAGAAAAAATCTATTTAAAATATGCCGAACTGTTTCTAGACCCATCACAAATTGATGAAATCGATGAAAACATGATTACCGGTTACCAACCTTAAATACTCGCATTGAGTGGCTATTCGCATGTTGACCCACCACATTAACTTTTGGCAAACGCCTGTGCCGCTTTTAGCAAGCTGGTTAAATCATTTACATTAACATGCTGAAACATAGGGCCAGACGGAATGAGCTTGACATTAGGGCCTTCCTCACAGGCGCCTAAGCATTGAATTTCCTTGATGCCGAGAGGCATGCCAGCTTTGTTCACTTCCTCGGTCAGCCGCTGCTTGAGTGCTTGTGCGCCGCGTGCGCCACAAGACGGCTGATGCGGATTATCACGTTGATTGGTGCAGACTAGGATGGATTTCATGATGGCCTCGCTCTAGTAGTTCTACCGCTAATATGCCGTGCTCGTTTAAGCTTAAACAACTGCCTTGGTCGTACCAATCGCCCAACACCCAACGCGCACAGACATGGCCGTCTACTTCATGCACATGTTGTTGCGGCCTGTGGGTGTGGCCATGGATCAATAGCGGCGGGTAGTCATATGCACGCAACAAGCTGGCCAGCGCGTCAAGATTCACGTCCATAATCTCGGCTTGTTTACTGGCCTTTTCTGTAGTACTGGCGGCTCTGGCTTGCTGAATATAGGCTAAGCGCTCAGCCAAGGGCTGGCTTAAAAAAGCCTGCTGCCAGGCAGGGTCGCGAACTGTCGTTCTAAACGCCATATAGCGCACATCGTCGGTACACAAGGCGTCACCATGCGTCAGCAATAGCGGTTGTTGATATAACTTAAGTAAGGTGGGGTCGGCTAGTAGTTGTATGCCAGTTTGCTCGGCAAAGGCATCTCCGATTAAAAAATCGCGGTTGCCGTGCATCAGGGAAATAGGCGTACCAGAGGCCGTGATATGTTTCAACGCCTGTATGATGGATTGATGAAATGAAGTATTAACAGCATCATCGCCTGCCCAAAACTCAAAAAAATCGCCTAAAATATACAGGGCGTCTGCTTGCGGCACACGCTCTGCTAACCAAGCCAAAAAAGCAGCGGTAGTCTGTGGCCTAGATTCACACAGGTGTAAATCAGAGATAAAAAGTGTATGCCGCATGTGACTCTGCTAGCAAACCCTTGCTAGCAGACCTGGTTTAGCAGACCATTGCTTGATTGATGACCACAGGTTCTACTGGCACGTCTTGGTGACCTGCTTTACTGGTGGTTTTCACGGCGCGAATTTTGTCCACAACATCCATGCCTTCTACCACTTTGCCAAACACACAATAGCCCCAGCCGCTAGGCGTCGGTGCAGTGTGATTTAAAAAAGTGTTATCACCAACGTTAATAAAGAATTGACTGCTGGCAGAATCTGGCACAGAGGTACGCGCCATAGCAATGGTGTATTTGTCGTTGGTTAAGCCGTTATCCGCTTCATTTTTAATCGGCGCGTCGGTTGGTTTTTGTTTCATATTGGTATCAAAACCACCGCCTTGTATCATAAAGCCGTCAATGACACGGTGAAAAATCACATTTTCATAAAAGCCTTGTTCTACATAGCTTAAGAAGTTAGCGACGGTGACAGGGGCTTTTTCTGCGTCTAACGCAATGGTAATGTCACCAAAATTAGTGGAAAGTTTGACCACAATATGTCCTTTATAAAATGAAGTTATTTGGCTGCGACTGCAGCTTTAATTTTAGCTGATTTGATCATCATCGGTCTAATCGGCACGTCTGAAAACCCTTTGGCATTCCCAGTCGGCACTGTACCAATTTTATGCACCACATCCATGCCACTCACTACCTTACCAAATACACAGTAGCCAATGAAATCTGGTTCTGGACTGGTGTAGTTTAAAAACTGGTTATCCGCCAAGTTAATAAAGAACTGGGCGGTGGCTGAATCTGGGTCTGGCGTGCGCGCCATGGCGATGGTGCCGGTTTGATTGAGCAAACCGTTGTTAGACTCATTCACTATTGGCGCACGCGTCGCCTTCTCTGTCAAGTCACGTTCAAAACCGCCACCTTGAATCATAAAGCGGCTGATGACGCGATGAAAAATCGTGTTGTTATAAAAGCCAGCATTCACATACGCTAAAAAGTTTTCTACGGTTTTAGGCGCCTTATCAGCATACACTTCTACCGTAAAATTACCTGCTGAGGTTTCGAACTCGACTAAAGTTGCGGCATGCGCTGGCGTCAATAGCGTACCTAACCATAGGCACGACAGTAAAACGGCTTGTTTAAACATTTGCATTAGGCTGCACCTTCATAAATAATTTTCCATTGATTGTTTTCATTAATCCAATATTGCCGCTTTTTCATGGTGTTATTTAAGCTTGGGCTTTTAAACACTTGCTCAAAATTCACCACCACCATAGGGCTGGCCGCATTGGGATACTCAAATACACTGATATTACGTAGTTCAATCTGCACCGCTTGCCTCACCGCTTGCACTGTGCGTTTATAATTCGCCCATTTTTCGTAATCACCGTCACTATAAAAAAAGCGCGATGAATAATGTGATAAATACTGATTACTATCTTGAGAGACCCAATCTTGTCGCCATTGTTCAATCGATTGGTTTAAGGTCGCTACTTGCTCGGATAATGCAGGCTGGGCGCCCGCTTTGACCCATTGCAGATTGCTGCTGATAATCACCGGCGTGTTACCCTTGTTTAAGATAGGGTGCAAAGCTTTGATATCGGGGTTGGCCAATACCACGCAACCATCACTGGCGCGCGGTGGGCGGCTGTAGGTATCTGTGGGCGTGCCATGTAGCCAGATACCATAGCCATTGCGCTTTTCGTGACGGTCAACTTCATTTGGATAATTGAGTGGATAAGCACCGTCACCGTACATGTCTGGCAATGGTTGATTAAGTTTGCTGGCAGCAAAATACACCCCGAGCGGCGTGCGCTTATCGCCTTGCACTTTCTTATCAAAACCGTTTTTGCCTATAGTCACATAGTAATCCGCCAGGTATTTCAACTGCTGATCAGCGGTTTTAGCATAGACAAACAATCTGGATTTAGTGGTATCCACCACCATGACATATTGCTGGGTGGGGTCGAGTTGTATCAACAAATTAGGTTGCAGCTCTTCTTTGTTTTGCTTGAGGTAGTTTTCTAAGCGTACCTGCGCTTCATCGCGCAAATCTTCAATTTGACGCACATCACCCACATCGTCTTGGCCATGATAAACATCACCAAAACTGGTCAGCGTGCGTGCTTTGGAGGATAACAAATCGCCACGGATTAAATATGCCAGCTTAAAATTGGGGGTGGTTTTAATTAGATCGTCGATGGTTGCCAGCGCCTGCGCCAGCTCCCCCAGCTTGATTTCGAACAAGGTTTTAGTGAGCAATCGCTCTATGGTATTAGCACTAAGTTTTTGTGCCAAAAAACGCGATGCTGCGCTGTCTTGGCTCACCGCGGTGGCATTCCAAGGCAGCACTGCGCATAAACATAAGGCAAAGATGGAAATTAACTTCATTTTCAGCATGGGCATGATTATACCCCGCAAACAGCCATTTACTGCGGAATCTATCCGCAATAGTGGCGTTATCGTCCTACTCTTTCTTGACTGATTAACCAAACATTACCTACTTTAGTCATGACCAATGTTTTACTAGTAGATTGCGGTTTACCATCCGCACGGTAGGTTTGATAAAAACGTACGCTAGCAGATGTATCGCTGTCCACGCTAACCTCTGGGTTACTCACTTGCACCTCAATATTTTTCGGCGCATTAATACGTTGGCGGCGTGTGTTCTCCCAAGATTGTCGCGCTTCACCCTTAGGTGTTTTAAAGTTATCGGCATAACTGGCTAAATATTGAGTCACATTTTGCTCAGACCAAGCTTTAGCCCAAGCATTCACTGCTTGTAACACCGCCTCCTGCTGGCTAGCTGCATCGGCCTTGGTTGGCTCTGGCTTAATTGGTTCTGGTTTGGCTGGCGCGACTTTAGCAGGCTCAACTGGCTTGGCCGCCAATACAGTTGCTTCAACCGGTTTAGCTGGCTCTTTTATTGCAACTGGCTTGGCTTTTGCGGCCACCGGGGCAGCGGCCACAGTAGTCGACTTGCCACCAAACAAACTGGTAATCATAGAGAGCTTGCTTTGCGCGCGGGCATTAGAAGTGTCTAGCTTAAAGGCTTTGTCATAAGCCTCTGAAGCCAATCGCGCGTATATATCACCCAAATTTTCATGCGCGGTGGCGTAACTAGGATGCGTTTTGATTGCGGTTTCTAAGGCCAAACGCGCTTTATCATACTGGCCTTGGTCGGCATACAGCACCGCTAAATTATTATATGGTTCAGGTAAATTGGGGTATTTCGCGGTTAAATCAGTAAACGCTTTTACCGCCTCATCACGCTTGCCCATCTCCACCAAGATTACGCCTTTCATAAACAAGGCTTCTGCATCTTTGGGGTTGGCGCCGATATAGGCATTTACTTTTTCTAAGGCGGTAGCTTGATTGCCTTGTTCTGATAGCTGATTAATTTCTTTCAGTGCGGCACTAGAGTTGGCGTTGACCGCCCCGGCCTGAACTACACCATAAGCACCCAGTGTGATCATCACGGCGAGCGCAACTTTAACGAAAGGCGTCATGCTGCGGACTTGGTGAGGGGCATATGGTCGGATATTCATTATGTTATACTTGTAAGTATTGATTAAGGCTCAATTCTATCAACAGCCAAGGTCTTACTACAATAGCGTGCGCGGGTTTTTGCGGCTATAAATCACATTTGAATTCTTCTTTAACAATTATTTTCATTTGACGCATGTTAAAACTTTACAACTCACTCGCCCGCGAAAAACAAACCTTCACTTCTATCGAGCCCAACAAAGTACGCATGTACGTCTGCGGCATGACGGTGTATGACTTTTGCCATTTAGGCCACGCCCGCGTCATGGTGGTGTTTGACATGATTTCACGCTGGTTGAGCGCATCTGGTTATGACGTCACTTACGTGCGTAACATTACCGATATTGACGACAAGATTATTAAACGCGCGCAAGAAAATAATGAAACCATAGACGTGCTGACGCAACGCTTTATTGACGCCATGGATGAAGACTCGGCCAAACTTGGCATTATTCGCCCCACCCTAGAACCGCGCGCCACCCAGCATATTCAAGGCATGCTAGATATGATTAGTGTGCTTATTGCAAAAGGCCATGCCTACCTTGCGGCCAATGGCGATGTGTTTTACAGCGTACGTAGCTTTGCTGGTTACGGCAAATTGTCTGGTAAAAGTTTGGATGATTTGCGCGCCGGTGAGCGTGTAGAGGTGGATACCTTTAAGCAAGATGCCATGGACTTTGTACTTTGGAAAGCCGCCAAAGCCAATGAACCATATTGGCCATCGCCTTGGGGCAACGGACGTCCGGGCTGGCATATTGAATGCTCGGCCATGAGTGCGCATCACTTAGGCGCACATTTTGACATTCATGGTGGTGGGCAAGATTTGCAATTTCCGCATCATGAAAATGAAATTGCGCAATCAGAAGCGGCCCAAGCAGAAGTTGGCAAACCCTGTCAAATGGCGAACTACTGGCTACACAATGGCTTTGTACGGGTGGATGATGAAAAGATGTCTAAATCCTTAGGCAATTTTTTCACCATACGTGAAGTGCTGAGCAAATATGATCCAGAAGTGGTGCGCTTTTTTATCTTACGCGCTCACTATCGCAGCCCGCTTAACTATTCTGACAAACACTTAGACGATGCTAAACAGGCGTTGACTAGACTCTACACTGCGCTTCGTAAGCGCGAAGTAAGCGCTCACACTATCGACTGGCAACATCCGCAAGCGCTGCGTTTTAAAGCCGCAATGGATGATGACTTTAATACACCAGAAGCGATGGCGGTACTGTTTGATTTAGCCAATGAGTTGAACAAAACCAATGCAGCAGAAACGGCTACGTTGCTTAAACAATTAGGTGCGGTGCTTGGTTTACTGCAACGAGACCCAGATAGTTACTTACAAGGCATCACAGCAAATATTGAAGCCAATCAAACCTTAGCGCCTTTTACTCAGGATGCGACAGCCACTGTAAGTAACATCATGATGAATGGTTTAGATATAACACTCCTAATCGAGCAAAGAGTAGACGCTAAAAAAACCAAAAACTTTGCCGAAGCTGACCGTATTCGTCAAGCGCTGGCAGAAGCTGGAATTATTTTAGAGGATACGCCACAAGGCACTACTTGGCGCAGAGCTTAGGTCGTCACGCGAATTTAAGCTTGGTAACGCATGACGCTGTTGCGTCCACCATTCTTGGCCCTGTACATGGCTTTGTCAGCGTAACCTAAAATATCTTCCAAGCTACTGCCGATTTCCGCCACGCCAAAGCTGGCGGTCATAGAGACTAGACTCTCGTGCGCCATGATAATGGAAGAGTTGACCATGGCCGACTTTAAGTCATTGGCAATGCGCTCTGCCTCATGCACCGAAGTATTGGGCAACAATATCGCAAACTCTTCACCGCCAAATCGACACAGCAAATCGGATTCTCGTAAGTTATTTTTCAATAACGTAGCAATGCTGGTCAATGCTAGGTCGCCGCAGGCATGACCAAAGCGGTCATTAATCGCCTTAAAATGATCAATATCCATCATAATGGCGCTAATGGGCTGTTGATTGCGTTTGCAAAAATCAAACAGCGCACGCGCTTTATCAAAAAAAGCGCGCCGGTTATTCAGGCCAGTTAGGGCATCAGTTCTGGCCATGTCTTCGGCATTAAGCTTGGCTTGCTCTAAATCGTAGGCCAACTCCAAATTACCATTAAATGTGTTATGCAAAAGTACACTGGTGAGCATGCACGAGACATACATAAAGCATGCAGAAACACCGACCCATAAGGTTTCTGTGTATCCTAAAGTCAGCAATACTTACGTCATCGGCACCAAGGCCAGTGTCACCGAACTCATTTGCAGGTAGCGTAACGGGCTGTACCAAGAAATAGCAGCGCCGGCTAAACCCAGTAAAAAAGTACTCACGATAAATACCGCAGTTAAATTGTCGCGTGGCATCAGCCAAATCAAACCAGCGGTCCAAGACAAAAATACCAGTAAAAGTGTTACCACATACGGTATTTCCCACTTCAATACGGCATCGCCATAGGGCTTGATATGTTTAAATCGTAATATCAACGCAGCACGCACGCAGGCTAAGAAAAAAGTGATGGCTAACCATTTCAGCAACGCTGGACGATCAGCCATTTCCCACAACGCAAATACTAAAAATATGCCAGCAATCGCACTTAGCACAATTGGAATTAAGCTATGCGAATAAAGCAACTTAATTTTTTCTATATGAATATGCTTTTGCTTAGTGTCCATGCGCGTAGACTTGAATTTTTTAATAAAATGAATAGCTTGCAATGGCTTTATAGCAAAGGTTTACTTTTAATACAATGAATGCCACCACCATTAAATAGTTGCGCACAATCCATTAGTGCAAATTTTTCTAGTTGAGCCGCTGAATTATTACACCTCAGTAATTATTCAAAAGTGATTGCTGCTTGGCTACTGAAATCTGCTAATGCTATGGTAAATTTACTCAATTAAAATCGGTAATCAGTTAGAATTAGCGCAACAAAAATCTTCAAGGATATCCGCATTATGCCCGTTAAATTAAGCGCACCCGTCGCCACCTCTTTACTTCCTGTTGCTGGCGTGCAGTTAGGTTATGCGCAAGCACATGTGCGCAAACCCAATCGTAAAGATGTACTGATAATGACGCTGGCAGCCAATAGCCGCGTGGCTGGTGTGTTCACACAAAACCGTTTTTGTGCAGCGCCAGTGGTGGTATGTCAAACTCATTTAGCACAAGCTGCGGGCATACGCGCACTGCTGGTGAATACTGGCTGTGCCAATGCCGGCACTGGTGAATCTGGGCTAGCGCATGCCCAGGAAACTTGTGAAGCACTCAGTAAGTTATTGAATATTCAAACCAATCAAGTGCTGCCTTTTTCTACCGGCGTGATTTTAGAGCCATTGCCGGTTGATAAAATTGTCGCGGGCTTACCTGCCGCCATTGAAAATCTGACTGAAGACAATTGGCTCAATGCGGCAGAAGCCATTATGACCACCGACATTGTGGCCAAAGGTACCTCGCGCCAACTGGCAATAGGCGGCAAAACCGTGACCATTACCGGCATCAGCAAGGGTTCAGGCATGATCCATCCCAATATGGCGACCATGCTGGGCTACATCGCCACTGACGCTGCAGTCAGCCAAACCGCCTTAGAAAGCATCATTCATTATGCTGTAAATAAATCGTTTAACTGCATTACGGTCGATGGCGACACCTCGACCAATGACAGCTTAATTATGATGGCGACCAACTTGGCAGGCAACACAGAAATCACTGAAACCAGTGCCGAGTTTGTAGGGCTGCGCGACGCCATGACTGAGGTTGCGGTGGAACTGGCACAAGCTATTGTGCGCGATGGCGAAGGCGCCACCAAATTTATGACTATCCTTGTAGAAGGCGGCAAAGATGAGGCGGAGTGCCGTAAAGTGGCCTATGCCATTGCCCATTCACCGCTGATTAAAACCGCTTTTTTTGCCTCAGACCCTAACTTAGGCCGCATATTGGCCGCCATAGGCTACGCCGGCATTGATGATTTAGACGTCAACTCCATGGAACTCTATTTGGGCGATGTGTTGGTAGCGGAAAAAGGTGGCCGTGCTGCCAGTTATGTAGAAGCGCAAGGCGCAGCCATCATGCAGGAATCGGATATTTTGGTGCGCGTAGTGTTGAATCGCGGCAAGCATGCGGTAACGATTTGGACTTGCGATTTCTCCTATGACTACGTCAAGATTAATGCTGACTACAGAAGTTAGTTTCAACTCTTTAATAATGACTCAATCTAAAAAAACAATGGCTACTATTTCTTATGGAATTAGTAAGCCAAAAGACTTACTTGAAAAACTCAAGCAAGACGCAAATGAGTTAAATCATCCGTACAATCCGTATCATATTTTTAACTTCATGATTACGGCTTACAGTCTTTCGGAGTGGATAGAGAAACATTATAAATCTTTTAAAAATGGGGCTGACGAATTTAAAGTGGGCGGTAAAGATTTAAACAGCTGGAAGCTACCCGATATCGCTGACCAATGGGTTGATACTCATTTTTTGCCTACAGGTACTAACTATAAATTTCATATTAAAGATGCATTATCAATTTGTAATCACAGTGCAAATGCATCAAAGCATTATCTCTGGCAAGATTCAGGCTCTATAAAAGCAATTTCAGAAAATCCCTTAGTAAGTGACTGGTATCAATATACCTATCAATCTAGAGCTCTTGATCTATTTGTAAATATTGATGATAGAACCTACAGCTTTAATCAAATAAAAAATATCGTTGTTCAGTTTTATTCGGGTTTAATTGCACATTACGATTTGCAAGATAGTAAAAATTAAACTTTTGGTCGAAATATATTGAAACAAAAAGTAATGTATAAAAAATTAGATGAAATATTTACCCGCACCGAAAGCTTAATCATTAAGCTGGAAGCGCTATTACCCGTGACTGCCCCAGAGCCAGATTGGCAAGCCACTGCTTGGCGTTGGGTGATGCACAACCAAGTGGGGCATTTAGAGGCAGTCGCTCAACCGCATAAAATTGCGCTAGACGACATCCGTTTTGTCGATGCGCAAAAAGCCGAAATTGTGCGTAACACGCGGCAGTTTGTCGCCGGCTTACCTGCCAATAATGTATTGCTGACCGGTGCACGCGGCACCGGCAAATCTAGCTTGGTTAAAGCGTTATTGCATGCGTTTTCGGCGCAGCAATTGCGCTTGATTGAAGTGGAAAAACAAGATTTAGTGCATTTAAATCAAATCGTTAACTTAATCCGTACTCGGCCAGAAAAATTCATTATTTTTTGCGACGACCTGACGTTTGAAGCCGATGACGTGGGCTACAAAGCGCTGAAAGTGGTGCTGGATGGCTCACTGGCCAGCACTTCCGACAATGTGTTGGTATACGCCACCTCTAATCGCAAAAACTTGATGCCGGAATTTATGGCGGATAATTTGGCGTTTAAACATAGCGATGGTGAAATTCGCCCCAACGAAACCTTAGACGAAAAAGTCGCTTTGGCCGAACGCTTTGGGCTGTGGCTATCGTTTTATGCATTTGACCAAGAGGAGTATTTAGCCATCGCCCAAAACTGGCTCGCTAGTTTTGACATTGCTTGGGATATTGCAGCGCAGCAGGCAGCCTTAAGTTTCTCGCACACGCGTGGTATGCGCAGTGGTCGCGTCGCTTATCAATTTGCACGCGATTATGCCGGCAAAATGCTAAGCAAATGAAAGTAGTGCATGTAGCAGTGGCCATTTTGCAAAAGGCCAGTGGCGAATTTTTGCTGGCCAGTCGCCCCGCGGGTAAAGGTTGGGCTGGCTGGTGGGAGTTTCCCGGCGGCAAGGTAGAAGCCGATGAAACGCCAGAGCAAGCGCTCAGTAGAGAACTGCAAGAAGAGTTGGGGGTAATTCCAACACGCACGCAACAATGGCTGATACGACGCTTTGACTACCCTGAAACTCACGATGCAGAAGCTAAAACCGTGCTGCTACATTTTTATTTTGTGCACGCATGGCTAGGTGAAGTAACAGCACTAGAAGGGCAAAGCCTTAGTTGGAATCAATCCAACAACGTCACTGTAAGCCCCATCTTACCTGCGAATGCGCCAATTATGCATGCGTTGGCCCTACCCTCTGTGTATGCCATTAGCAATATGGCAGAAATGGGTGAAGCTGCATTTTTAGCGGCTTTGCAACAGCAATTAGCGCAGGGTTTACAACTGCTACAAATACGTGAGCAACAATTGCCGCAAGCTGATTATGTCGCATTCATCAACAAAGTGATGACACTGTGCCAGCCTTATGGTGCAAAAGTACTGTTGAATGCCCATGTTGAATTGGCGCTGCAATTAGGCGCGGCTGGTGTGCATCTGCCTAGTCTAGCACTGCTACAACTCACGCATAAACCAGTTGGCCTATTGGTCGCCGCCTCATGCCACAATACACTAGAACTCAAACACGCCGAGGCGTTAGGGCTAGATTTTGTTGTGCTGTCGCCTGTATTAGCCACGCCTAGCCATCCTGAGGCAATACCGATGGGCTGGCAGAGGTTTGCTGATTCGATAGCCAACATAACACTACCGGTGTACGCATTAGGCGGCATGCGCGCAACAGACTTACCTATTGCGCTCAGCCATGGCGCACGAGGCATCGCCATGATGCGCGATATTTGGCATGCTTAACGGCTATTGCGCTTCTTTGATTGGCAACTCAACAGTTTGTTGGGTGACCTTATCGGCTTGGTCTTTAAAATCGAGGACAAATTTGACTTTTTCACCCGCTTTAAGGCCAGTCTTTAAATCAAACAGCATCAAGTGAAAGCCACCT
>DASWSZ010000037.1:0-4619 GCA_036402395.1 Methylophilus sp. | reverse complement strand
ACAGTTTATGAACCATGTGATGCCGGGCAATGTGGCACGCGTCAAACTATATCAAGATGAAATCCCGCTGTTCTCACGCTTTCAAATTGAGCATCAAATTGAAACTGCGTTTTCTCGCGAAGTACGCTTGCCTTCTGGCGGCGCTATTGTCATTGACCATACCGAAGCATTGGTATCAATCGACGTCAACTCAGGTCGCTCCATCAAAGGCGCAGACATTGAGCAAACAGCGTTTAATACCAACTTAGAAGCGGCAGAAGAAGTCGCCCGTCAAATGCGTTTACGCGATTTAGGCGGCTTAGTGGTCATAGACTTTATTGACATGGAAAATCCACGCAACCAGCGTGATGTAGAAAATGCTTTACGCGATGCCTTGCATTACGATCGCGCCCGCGTCCAAACCGGCAAAATTTCACGCTTTGGCTTGTTAGAACTGTCACGTCAACGTTTGCGTCCAAGCTTAGGCGAAACTAACCATGCGCCCTGCCCGCGTTGTAGCGGCACCGGCCATATTCGTGGCATTGAGTCTACAGCTTTGCATATTCTCAGAATTACGCAAGAAGAAGCGATGAAAGACAATAGCGCGATTATTCAAGTGCAATTACCAGTAGAAGCTGCCACCTTTTTACTCAACGAAAAACGTGCCGATATCCATAAAATTGAACAGCGCATGGGCGTAGAAGTAGTGTTGATTCCGAACGTGCATATGGAAACACCAAACTACAGCATTACCCGCGTTAAATTAGATGATGTGAATGAAGAGACCTCACGCGCTAGCTACAAAATGGTAGAAATGCCATCCGATACAGATTACGTGCGCAGCCTGAATGAAGAAGCTAAACCAGCAGCTGCTGAAGCATTGGTCAAAGGCATTACGCCAGCCACCTCTGCGCCGATTGTGGAAAAACCAGTAGAAGTAGTAGCTGAAGTAGCCAAGCCTTCGCTTTTTGCGCGGATTAAATCGATGCTTGGTCTATCGACTAGCGAAACAGCGCCAGTTGAAGCCACCCCTAAAACTGAGTCACGTGAAAAAACGCGCGAGCAAGGTAACCGCAACAATCGCGATCGCAACAAAAATCGTAATAACCGTGACCGCAATACTGGCGATAAACAAGAGCGCCCAAATCGCCCTGAACATGCGCAGGCACAACCTCAACAGCCGCGTCAAGAAAAAGGCAACCGACCACCCGCTGAAAAACGTGTAGAAACTGCACCAGTAGTCGCAGTAGAAAAAACTAGCACTGCTGCTGCTATTGCCGCTGAATTGCCTAATGAAGCAGGTCAACCGCGTGCAGAACGTGCCGGCCGTCGTAATCGCCGTGGTCGCAGAGATCGTCGTCCACGTGATGAAGTGAATGCGGACGGCACAGTGACACCTATGCTGAATGAAACGACAGCAACTACTATGGAAGCGCAATCGCCAATAACGACGAATTCAATCGCTACCAGTGAAGTGAAGCAAGCCGCCACCGAGCAAGTGGTTGTTGAGCAAGCGCCAATCAGCCAAGCTGAAGTGAATCAGACGCAAGTGAGTCAAGCTACGCTTGAAACTGCGCCAGCAAAAGCAGCCGTAGACAACAGACCGCCACGTAAGCAGAAAGAAGCTAAGCCTGCAGAAGCCGTAACGACACAGATTGAAACTGTGGAGACGAATGCAGACGCTATGCAACAAGAAGTACCAGCCAAAGCGGACAAGAAAAGGCCAGCGCGCAAACCTAAAGCTAAAGCAGCGCCTAAAGCAGACTTGGCAGACAGCGGTTTGCAATTGGTCGAAACCAAAGCGGAAACTAAAGCCAAAGCAACTGAGCCTGTGGCAGCCAAACCAAAAGCACCACGCAAAGCACCTAACTGGAAGAAAGATGAAGCAGCCAGTAGTGAAGCTGCACCGCTAGTGATGGTGGAAACACAGAAGTAAATTAAGCAACTATTTACCGATACAATAAAAAAGGCTAGTCACACTAGCCTTTTTTATTGTCTAAGCAGCAACATCTCTGTTAGCTGTAACTTCGCTTTAATCACATCTCCGTTTAACTTTTTAACAGTTGTACTGTGTAATAACCCAACACTATCATCAACAAAGAGCCAATGACATGGCTAAGGATATGTAACATCATCCAGCCATATTCTTGCCGTTGCAATAGCGTAAACGCTTCAGCCGAAAAAGTAGAAAAGGTGGTCAAGCCCCCTAAAAACCCGGTCGTAATCAGCAGCTTCATGTCCTGACTGATGCTGGGGACGATCATAAAAGCGGCTAAGGCTAGGCCCATTAAATAAGCGCCCAGCAAGTTGGCCAGCAAAGTACCCATAGGAATCAAGCCCTGATTCAATAATAATGCCAAGCCCCAGCGTAACCAAGCACCGCATGCAGCGCCCACGCCGACAGCAAAAAACGCATTTATCATTGATTAACTCCTCATTACATTGATTTTGCAAATATAATATCAGCTGCTCACTATAAGAACGAAAGAAAATTTTGCGAGTTCTATTTACTACTTCAGAAGCCTACCCTCTCATTAAAACCGGTGGGCTGGCAGATGTCAGTGGCGCGCTACCCGCCGCCTTGAAAAAGTTAGAGGTCGATATCAAAATCCTCATTCCTGGTTACCCATCGGTATTGAAGAAAGTCGATCAGCAGCGTTCACTGGGACTGATCCAAGTGTTTGCAAATGTCTACTGCGAGTTGATCATCGGCTTTATGCCGTACACCGAGGTGGAAGTCATTATCATTAAAAATGATGCGCTATACGACCGCGAAGGCAGCCCTTATGTGACTGCGCTAGGCGAAGATTGGCCAGACAACCCGCTGCGTTTTGCAGTGTTGTCTAAAGTGGCAAGCTTATTATGTGAAGTCAACTCACCGCTGAATTGGATGCCAGATGTGGTGCAGTGCAATGATTGGCAGACTGGGTTAACCCCCTACTACTTGCATTTGGCCAACAATAGCCAAGTGAAAACAGTGTTCGGCATTCATAACTTAGCGTTTCAGGGCAACTGCCACCCGGATTGGGCCTATGAATTGGAACTGAATACCGCAGATTATCAAATTGCCGGATATGAGTATTATGGCCATCTGTCATTCTTAAAAGCCGGCGTGTTTTATGCTGACCAAATTTCTACCGTCAGCCCAAATTACGCCCAAGAAATTCAATCACCCATGTTTGGGTTTGGCATGGATGGCTTGCTGAAAACGCGTAGTGCTGATATTACCGGCATTATTAACGGTATCGATTTGGATGAATGGAATCCTGACAATGACCCTTATCTTTCCACCTCTTATAACGTACAAGATTTGTCCGGTAAAGCCACACTCAAGGCCGAGTTACAACAAAAACTAGGTCTGACCGTAGATGCTAGTATTCCGATGTTGGGTGTGGTTAGCCGCTTAACCTACCAAAAAGGCTTGGATTTACTCATAGAAGCCATGCCGGAAGTGATTGCGCTAGGCTGCCAAGTGGCGGTGTTAGGCAGTGGCGATAAAGGCTTTGAAGATGCATTTACTGCGTATGCATTGGCACACCCAACACAAGTATCTGTTTCTATTGGTTATATTGAACCGCTGTCACATTTAATTATGGCAGGCGTAGATGTTTTTATTATGCCGTCCCGTTTTGAGCCTTGTGGCCTTAATCAGCTGTATGGTCTGCGTTATGGCACACCACCTATCGTTTCCAACACAGGTGGGCTGGCGGATTCTATTTGCAACACCACCACCCAAACACTGGCCAACCATACTGCGACAGGATTTGTCATAAACAGTGTGACAAAACTGTCACTTTTGGGCAGCATACAACAGGCTTTGTCACTTTGGCAGGACAAGAAAACTTGGCAAGCATTGCAAAAAAATGGCATGAATCAAGAGGTAGGCTGGGAAAACAGCGCCAATGCTTACTTAGCGCTGTATGAGAAAACATTGAAAGCAAATTAGCAGTGGCTGGCACAGTTGATGCTTATGTTTAATTAAGCTTCTCCAAAGCTAGCTTCTCCTCCCTCCGGACGTAATATACATTACGTCCTTTTTTTATCTGCTAAACCTAGAAAAAAGTAGGTTTGGCGCCAACTAAAGCTAGCGCCCTACAAATCAAAACAGTTACTTCACAATAAAGTGCTCACGGTAATATTTCAGCTCATCGATGGATTCATAAATATCGGCTAACGCCTCATGGCGACTGGCTTTTTTAAAGCCAGAATAAATTTCCGGCTTCCAACGACGTGCCAACTCTTTAAACACGCTCACATCTAAATTGCGGTAGTGAAAATAGCTTTCTAGTTCTGGCATATAGCGCGCCATGAAACGTCTATCCTGACAAATAGAGTTACCACACATCGGTGATTTGCCGACGGGTACAAACTCTTTTAGAAACGTAATCATCTGTATGGTGGCGGCTTGTTCATCTAATGTAGACGCCTTGACTTTATCAATTAAGCCACTACGACTGTGCGTACCTTTATTCCAAGCATCCATGCCATCTAATACGGCATCCGATTGATGGATGACCAATACTGGTGACTCACCCAGTACGTTAAGGTCAGCATCGGTCACCACTGCAGCCAGTTCTAAAATACGGTCTGAGTCTGGCAACAAACCGCTCATTTCCATGTCCAACCAGATTAAATTGTCG
>DASWSZ010000036.1:0-9783 GCA_036402395.1 Methylophilus sp. | reverse complement strand
TTAAGCCCACCCGGTTTGCAAGGATTGTTATAATCAGCCAAATCTGTTGTGACGGTTGGTTAAATTCAACCATAGGTGTAAGAAATATGTAAAAGAATCAATGCGCTATTGAATTTATTGATACTAATTCATATCATAGACTGCAGATTTTTAATAACAAACTTTTTAATGAACGGAGATTGATATGTTGAAATTATCATTAGGTGCAAGTTTAGTAGCGATGGCTTTAAGTATTGGTCTGGCGCAGGCAGGTCACGAATCTTTTACCCCTAAAGCGTATGACAGCTTGGGTAAATGCATGAAAGCGGCGTTGAATAAACATGACGGTAAGGTAGTAAAAGTGGAGTACAAAACAGAGAAAAAAGTAGGTATCTACGAGTTTGATATTGAATCGGCAGATGGCAAAGCGTGGGATATTGAGTGCAACGCCAAAACTGGTAAAGTCACTGAAGTAGAAGAAGAAGTCAAAGTGGATGATGCCAAGTTCAAAGCGTTGGCTAAAGTATCAGAAGCGGATGCCAAAGCCACTGCATTAGCGGCGCACCCAGGCACCATAGCTGAAGTGGAATATGAATTAGAGTCTGATGGAAAAGCCTCTTACGAGTTTGATATCACTGAAGCCGATGGCGAAGAAATTAAAGTAGAAGTAGACGCGACCACTGGCAAAATTGTCGAAGTGAGCTACGAAAACTACCAAGTGGGTCACGAAGACTAATCTATGAATGGTTGATGTTGCGTTGGCTATTGGGCTGACGCAATGTTGACTAAGCCAAGCTAGTCAATAGCTTAAGCGTTCAAGCTTAGCAATGCCATGTTAAACTTACACATGGCATTTTTTCATGTATTAATTCCCGCAGCAGGCTCTGGTTCACGTATGGGTGCAGACTTGCCCAAGCAATATCTGATGCTCAATGGCATGCCGCTGATTCAGCATGTGATTCAGTTATTTGAGCAATCCGCACATATTCAATCGGTACATATTGTCTTAAGCGAACAAGATGTGCATTGGCATGACGCGTATTTAGGTAATAGCGGTAAAACCCAAGTACATTACTGTGGTGGTGAAACACGTTCGCAAACTGTGTTGAATGGCTTACACGCGATGCATGCCAGCGTAACTGAGCAAGATTGGATATTGGTGCACGATGCAGCACGCCCTGGTTTGAGTCATGATTTATTGAATACACTAATCATGTCTCTAGCGGACGACGCAGTCGGTGGCTTATTAGCGTTACCCTTGGCCGATACCTTGAAGAAAGCAGACAATGAACGCCGCGTGGAAAAGACACTCTCACGAGAGCAGTTGTGGCAAGCACAAACGCCACAAATGTTTAAGTACGCCATGTTAAAACAAGCGTTAACACAATTTAATGGCTCTCCCACTGATGAAGCGGCCGCCATAGAAGCGCTAGGCTATCCACCCAAGCTGGTGATGGGTGCCTTGCACAATTTAAAAATTACCTACCCGCAAGATTTAGCTGTGGTGTCGGCCTTAATGAAGATGGAAAAGAAATGAGCGCAATCAGAATTGGTCAAGGCTTTGATGTGCATGCGCTGGTGGTCGGCCGCCCTTGCATTATTGGCGGCGTGGATATTCCCCATGCCAAAGGGCTGGATGGGCACTCTGACGCCGATGTCTTGCTACACGCCATCTGCGATGCTTTACTAGGCGCGGCGGCTTTAGGCGATATTGGTCAGCATTTTCCGCCCAGTGATATGCGTTATAAAGGCATAGATTCGCGCGCCTTATTACGCCATGTGGTCGCGCTGTTGCATGATCAAGGCTTTGTGGTGGGCAATATTGACGCCACGGTGATTTGCGAAGCACCAAAATTAGCACCGCATACGCTGCAAATGCGCACGCACATTGCCGAAGACTGTAATGTTGATATTGGCTCTATTAATGTGAAAGCCACTACTACTGAAAAACTAGGCTTTACCGGCAGAGGCGAAGGCGTAGCCGCAGAAGCCGTTTGTTTGATTCAAGCGCGTTAATCACTATGTTCCGCTGGTTCGAAAATCTCGTCAATCCGTTCCCCGACCACGCCATCACCATCCCGCCCAAGCACTTTTGGGCATTTGTGTGGGAGTGTACGCGTGGCATGCGCCCGTATATTTTGGGCATGACTTTGCTCACCGCCAGCATAGGCGCGTTTGAGGCGCTGCTATTTGCCATGATGGGCAAAGTGGTAGATCAACTAAGCCAATTACAAGCACAAGCCATTTGGCAGAACCATCAGCAAGAACTCATCATACTGGCCGGCATTTTAATTTTTAGCACCACGGTGATTTGGCTGCAAACCTTGCTTAAGCATCAAACATTGGCGGGTAATTTTCCTATGCGGTTACGTTGGAATTTCCACCGTTTAATGCTTGGCCAAAGCATGAGTTTTTATCAGGATGAGTTTGCTGGCCGCGTGTCGGCTAAAGTGATGCAAACCGCGCTGGCGGTGCGCGATGTCTGGTTTATTGTGTCCGACATTATGGTGTATGTGGTGATTTATTTCCTCACCATCGTTACAGTAGTGGGTAGTTTTAACTTATTGATTGTTTGGCCATTTTTGATTTGGCTTGCACTTTATATAGGTGCTTTGCGCTACTTTATTCCTAAGCTGGCTAAGGTGTCGCAATATCAAGCCGATGCACGTGCCTTGATGACTGGCCGCATTACCGATGCCTATACCAATATCAGCACGGTGAAATTGTTTTCGCACGCAGGGCGCGAAGCAGGCTTTGCGCAATCGGCTATGCAAGAGTTTTTGCATACTGTCAAACAGCAAATGCGCATGGTCAGTGGTGTAGAAACCATCAATCATTTATTGAATATGTTGTTGATTATTGGCTGCTTGGGCGTGGCTTTGTCGCTTTGGTCAAAAGGTTTAGTCGGTGTGGGCGCGGTAGCGGCGGTGACTGCCATGAGCTTACGCTTAAATGGGATTTCGCATTGGGTCATGTGGGAGTTAACCACTTTATATGAGCAAATCGGCACGGTGCAAGATGGCATCAACACCTTGTCTGCCGCGCATAAAGTACAAGATATGCCTAATGCTAAAGCCATTACGGTTAAACATGGCGAGGTGCTATTTGACCATGTGACATTTGCTTACGAAGGCCAGCCAGCACTGCTGCAAGATTTGCAGTTACACATTAAGCCGGGCGAGCGGGTAGGCTTGGTTGGACGTTCAGGCGCAGGCAAATCGACGATTGTGAATTTGCTATTGCGCTTTTACGATATTCAAGCCGGGCAGATTTTGATTGATGGTCACGACATTAAGCAGGCTACGCAAAATAGCCTGCGCGCCAATATCGGTATGGTGACGCAAGATACGTCATTGCTGCATCGCTCGGTGCGCGACAACATTATGTATGGTCGGCCAGATGCGACTGAAGCGGACATGATACAAGCCGCCAAACGTGCCGAAGCGCATACCTTTATCTTAACGCTGCGTGATGCCAAAGGCCGTACCGGCTATGATGCGCATGTCGGTGAGCGCGGCGTCAAGCTGTCTGGCGGCCAGCGTCAACGCATTGCCATCGCCAGAGTCATGCTTAAAGACGCGCCAATTTTACTGTTAGATGAAGCCACCAGCGCCTTGGATTCAGAAGTAGAAGCCGCTATTCAAGCGCACTTAGACCAACTGATGGAAGGTAAAACCGTGGTGGCCATAGCGCATCGGTTATCCACCATCGCCGCCATGGATAGATTAATCGTGCTGGATGAAGGCGGCATTATCGAACAGGGTAGCCACGAAACACTGCTAAAACAAAATGGCGTGTACGCCAAGCTGTGGGCGCATCAGAGTGGTGGTTTTTTAGTGGATGTTGATTAAACAAGCAACCAAGTACTGATTGCTTGTTTAAGGTGTTTACTTACTGCTTGCTACTCTCTACGTTCTTTTTAAGACCAACTTTACTCAATAAGGCCTCACCTTGCTCGGTCTGTGCAAGGCCTTCTAACATTGCGCCAATGTTGGTTCCTCCAGTCGATGAAAATACATCCATAATGCTTTTCATGCCATTTTCTACATTACCAGAGTTGGCAATGACCTTCACATTGGCTTGGGATAGCGCTTTTGCCTGTTCAATACCTACTGCTTGTGACGCTTTGACTTGCTCAATAGTCACTAAGTATTTTTGGTAGCCTTCATTGTTGCCAATTTCTTTGGCTAACACAATTTGTGCCTGCACTGGTGCAAGTTGCATGGCCTTTTCAGCTTCTGCTTTTGCCGTGCCTTCAACGGCAATACCCTCAGATTCCCGTTTCTTACTTTCCAGATTACCTTCCGCCACCAAAATAGTGGTAGATTTCGTACCTTCGGCCACCAAAATGGTGGTTTCTTTTTCTTGCGCGGCTTTGATGATGGCCATTTCTTTATTAATGGCAGCCGTCTCTTTGTCCTGATTGGCTTTCACAATCTGCACGTCTTTGGCAATATTGGCTTGCGTCACTTCCGAGACTTTTAAAATTTCCAGTTCTTTTTGTTTGGTGATTTTGGCTTGTTCTTTAATCGATTGCTGCGCCAGCTCGTTCGAAATCCCCACTTCTTTTTCTTTCTCTGCCGTTCTAGAGCCTACCTTTTGTAAAGCTTCTTGTTCTTGAATATCGGTTTCACGTTTCGCTTCAATTTCAGCAATACTGGCACGCTTCATATTTTCAGCCACTTCAATACGGCTCTGCATTTCGATTAGAGATTTCTTTTTCTCCATGATGTTTTTAATCACATTCGAGGCGCTGGAGTCGCGAATATCCATCAGTTCAATGTTTTTGACCGTTGATACGCCCCAGTTTTTTAGCTGCGCTTCTACTTCGCGTGTGAAGGACTCGCCAAATTGACTGCGACCCTGCATGATTCCTTCTATATCGGCGGAGGCCAAAATCGTTCTAACGGCGCCTTGCAGGATAGCTCTTAACTGATTGCGTAACTCATCGAAGGAACTGACACGTTGTGCGGCCATATTGGAGTCGGTAATTCTAAAAAACGCTTTCACATCTACTACGAACGGTAAACGTCCTTTGTCGTAAGCTTCGTATGATTCTAAATCTTCATCAAACACCGACACTGGTAATACAATTTTAACGATACCTATCTTGGGTATCCACGCTGGCCATTCATAATAGGTATTGCCAGCTTCATGGTCTTTGCCATAAGAAACAGTAGATTTTCCCGACTGTATGATATGTACTTCATTGGTAGGTACGACGCGCCTTAATAAAAGCGCAATCAGTAAAATGGTGCTGACGATGACAGCGGCAACCATGATGGCAGCGAATGTGGTGCTAATTTCCAAGACAATCTCCCTTTTAGATTATTGTTATACAAGAGTATAGAGCTTAATCTAAAGCGAATGCTTGAGCAACACAATCACTGCGCCGCTGCCGCCATCATTGGCTTTGGCTTGGGCGTAGGCTATCACTTCATCTTTTTGCATCAGCCAGCCGCGTAGTTTGTGTTTAAGCACAGGCTCGCGATTTTTTGAGCCTAAGCCTTTGCCATGCACAATGCGCACACAGCGTATACCGCGCTTTTTGCAATCGGCAATAAACGCCGAGACATACAACCGCGCTTCATCTGCAATGAGGCCGTGCAAATCAATACTGGCTTGCACCACCCAAAAGCCGCGGCGCAGTTTTGTTAAAATCACTGGCGATTGCCCATCTCGCAGGTACAGCAACTCCTCGCCACTTTCTAACTCGTAAGCAGGAATATAGTGATCGCTGAGGGAGTCGACCAAGGCTTGGCGTTCATCGCGCCATAGTTGATTGGGATAAGGTTTGGGTTTTTTAATCGGCGGTAATACGCGGTCGGTTTTAATTGGGCGCGCGCCTTTTACGGCCTCTTTAAACAGGCTGACATCATCAGGCGCTGCCTCAACTACTGGCGGGGCTTTTTCTGCAATCACGCTGTCTACCGTTACTTTGCGTAAAAGGTCTTTAAGCGCTTTGTTATTTTTAACCCGCATACAAACCCTTAGCCTGAAAAAAAGCGCACAAACCGGCGTTATTTTGCCTAAATCGTGCGCTCCATTATAGCGTTTACTTGGTTGGATTTACTTTAAACTGGTCAAATAGCGCTCAGCGTCCAACGCTGCCATACAACCAGTGCCAGCACTGGTCACAGCTTGGCGATAAATATGGTCTTGCACATCGCCCGCTGCAAATACACCGGGCACACTGGTGGCGGTAAAGTTACCTTGGCGGCCAGCTTGGGTGACAATGTAGCCGTTTTCCATCTCAAGCTGACCTTCAAAGATATCGGTATTTGGTTTATGGCCAATGGCAATAAAGACGCCTTTTAACGGTATCTCTTTGGTGCTGCCATCCGTGACGTTTTTAATGCGCATGCCAGTGACGCCAGTGTTGTCGCCCAGCACTTCGTCCAAGGTATGGAAAGTTTCTAGTACCACTTTGCCTTCTTTTACACGCTCCATTAGTTTGTCGACCAAAATCGCTTCTGCTTTAAACTGGTCACGTCTATGCACTAGGGTGACTTTGCTGGCAATATTGGCCAAATACAAGGTTTCTTCAACCGCTGTATTGCCGCCACCAATCACGGCAACTTCTTGATTTTTATAAAAGAAACCGTCACACGTAGCACAGGCCGACACGCCTTTGCCTGAAAATTGCTCTTCTGAAGGAATGCCTAAATATTTGGCGCTTGCACCCGTCGAGATAATCAACGCATCACACGTATACTCTTCGCTATCCCCGACCAAACGAATCGGTTTTTCGTTTAAATGTGTGGTGTGGATATGGTCAAAAATCATTTCGGTATTAAAGCGCTCAGCATGCTTTTGAAAGCGCGCCATCAGTTCTGGCCCTTGTACGCCATCGGCATCGGCTGGCCAATTGTCAACTTCGGTGGTAGTCATTAATTGACCTCCTTGCGCAATGCCGGTGATCAGCACAGGTTTGAGGTTGGCGCGTGCTGCGTAGACTGCAGCAGAGTAGCCAGCGGGGCCTGAGCCTAAAATTAATAAATGTGCGTGTTTAATTGCCATAAAACTGCTTTCTTAAAGGGTATTGAATAATAGTGATGCTAAAAACCCTATTTTAAAGGGCTGCGTGCATATTTAATACAAATGGTTTTAATGCAGATAGATTTAATGTCTATTTTTATCTGCGCTTTGCTAATTCAACATGATTGTTTTGTTAATTCAGCATTAACTCAGTGTTGATATAAATCTATAAGCGAGTATTTGATGCGCTTAATGATTAACTTTCAAGCAAGCTGCGTAGCATCCAAGCTGTCTTTTGATTACAGCCGCTCGCTAAATATCCATTATTTAGCTCCGCTTAACCTAAAGGCTAGCCTACACCGAAAGATAGCCATGCAATTATTGCTCTAGTAAGCTTCTAAGCATCCACGCAGTTTTTTGGCTACGGCCGCTCGCAAGGCTCGCTTAACCTGAAGGTTAGCCTACACCGAAAGCCTGCTGATTAGATTAGTTTTCCAACAAGCTGCGTAACATCCACGCAGTCTTTTCATGTAATTGTAAACGCTGTGTCAGTAAATCGGCTGTGGCTTCATCACTGGCTGCTTCAGCAGCCGGAAACACACTGCGTGCTGTGCGGCACACTGCCTCATGGCCTTCCACCAATTCTTTAATCATATCGTTAGCTTTAGGCACGCCATCCGCTTCTTTTATCGATGATAATTCGGCAAACTGGCGGTATGTGCCTGGCGCATACACATCTAACGCGCGAATACGTTCCGCTACTAAATCCACAGCCAATGCCAGTTCGTTATACTGTGTTTCAAACATTAAATGCAAGGTGTTGAACATCGGGCCGGTGACATTCCAGTGAAAGTAATGCGTTTTTAGGTAAAGGGTATAGGTGTCTGCCAACAGTTTAGAAAGTCCAGCCGCAATCAATTGTCTGTCTTGCGCTTTAATGCCTGTATCCATGAAGTTTCCTTTGTAAGTTAATATGCTATTTTAGATAATTGACACCCTGAGTGCAATTTGGTTTTGCTATAATAATCGCAATCTATGCGGCACACTATTTAATTTTATAAGGTTTATAACACATTGTTTTTTAATAAGAAATCTATAGCTGGCGATAATCGCTTGCCGGTTGAGCCTAGTGAAATGAAAATACATGGCACCCATTTAGTCAAAGAAGCTTGGTGGTTAGGCTTAGTCTTGGTCGGCGTCTACTTGGCCAGCATACTGGCTACTTATGCGCCGCAAGATCCTTCTTGGTCACATATGGCCAGTGAAGATGCTGTTGTACAAAACGCCGGTGGTGCAGTGGGTGCTTGGGTGTCGGATATGTTGTTGTATTTATTCGGCTTTTCGGCATGGTGGTGGGTAGTATTGGCGTTTTACAGCATGTGGCTGGTATATAAACGCTTGGGTACAACCATCAGCGAGCGGCCATTTTTATTGTTTAACTTAGTCGGGTTCTGCATTTTATTGCTGAGTTGTTCTGCTTTTGAGTCGGGTCATTTGCTGACATTGCCTGCCACCTTGCCGCTCGCACAAGGCGGCATGATAGGGAATGGCTTGGATAGCATATTGCGCGCCATGTTTGGCTTTGCAGGCTCTACCATGGTGTTGTTGATACTGATGGCGGTGGGCTTTAGTTTATTTACCGGCTGGTCGTGGATTATGCTGACTGAGAAGTTAGGTGCGGCAGTGTTGGCGGCGCAAGCTTGGCTGGTCAATCAATATTACGATAGGCAAGACCGCAAGGCTGGCAAGCAAGTAGAAATTAAACGCGATGTGTTTATTGAAGCGGAACGTAAGCGCACCGAAGACAGGCCGCCGATTGAAATTAAAGTGCCTGAATTAGAGATTGCCAAAAGTGAACGTGTGTTGAAAGAGCGCCAAACCGTATTGTTTGAAAGCATGCCAGACAGCGATTTGCCGCCGCTACATTTGCTAGACGAAGCCAATGGAACGGTAGAACTGCAATCGGCGGAAACGTTGGATTTCACCTCACGCTTAATCGAACGTAAATTGGTCGATTTTGGTATTGAAGTCAAAGTGTTGTCGGCGCAACCTGGCCCCGTTATTACGCGCTATGAGTTTGAACCGGCGCCCGGCGTCAAAGGTAGCCAAATTACCAACTTAGCCAAAGATTTGGCGCGTGCCTTGTCTGTAGTCAGCATACGTGTGGTAGAAACCATCCCCGGTAAAAGCTGCATGGGCTTGGAAATTCCTAACCCGAAAAGGCAAATTGTGTTTTTATCAGAAATCATGGGTAGCCAAGTGTATGCCGATATGCATTCACCGCTGGCCATTGCCATGGGTAAAGACATTGCGGGTAAACCCGTAGTGGCCGATTTAGCCAAAATGCCGCACGTATTGGTGGCGGGTACCACTGGTTCTGGTAAATCAGTGGCTATTAATGCGTTGATTTTGAGCTTGCTGTACAAGGCAGAAGCAAACAAAGTGCGCATGATTTTAATCGACCCGAAAATGCTCGAGCTTTCGGTGTATGAAGGCATTCCGCACTTGTTAGCGCCGGTGGTGACCGATATGCGTCAGGCTGCCAATGCGCTCAATTGGTGTGTGGCAGAGATGGAACGCCGTTATAAATTAATGTCCATGTTGGGTGTGCGTAACTTGGCCGGCTATAACCAAAAAATTGTCGATGCTAAAAAGGCTGGCACCGCTATTCCGCATCCGTTTAGCTTAACGCCGGATGACCCGGAACCCTTAGATGAAATGCCATTAATCGTGGTGGTGATTGATGAGTTAGCCGATTTAATGATGGTGGTAGGCAAGAAGGTGGAAGAGTTGATTGCTCGTTTGGCACAAAAAGCGCGCGCGTCG
>DASWSZ010000035.1:0-7998 GCA_036402395.1 Methylophilus sp. | reverse complement strand
ATTTACGAGCGCGGTCGTGTCATCTTGGTGCCGTTAGACGAAGTGATTTATTTTAGAGCTGAGCAAAAATACATCACCGTGCGCACGCTAGCGCGCGAGTACTTATTGGATGAATCGCTGAATCAGTTAGAAAGCGAATTTAATGCGCAGTTTATACGTTTACACCGCAACTGCTTGGTGGCCAAAACCTGCATCACTGGCTTTGAAAAACGCATGCGCATCAATGATGAAGGCCAACAAGAACAGCAATGGGTGGCCATGCTCAAAGGCATTGCAGACACCATTGCTGTTAGTCGTCGTCAACAGCATCTCATCAAAGAGATGTAATTAGAATTTAGATTTTTTATCGGTCAGCTCGGCAATCACTTTGGCTGCCCAGTCTCTACCACCTAGCCCAAACGCCAATGCCAACGCAAAAAAAATGGCGCCGAACACAATAATAAACAGCGAATGAATCAGCTGCATGCCTATGCCGAGCTGCTCTAGCGCCACAAACACGGCCAAAATTTGGATGCCATACTCGACCGAGGTACTGACCACCAGCGCATGTGGAAACTTAATACTATGCAGCCATGAAAATACTAAGCGGTTCATAAAGCGCGCAAATAAAGTACCAAAAATCACCACCAAAATAGCCACAATAATATGCGGTAAATAAGCGGCTAATTTATGCAACAAACTGGCGACTTCATCCAAGCCCAATGAATTAGCGCCGGTAATGATAAACAGCAAAATCACTAGCCAGTAAATCACTTGGCTGATAATGCCACTTAAGGTGACATTAAAATTGCCGCTGTTCATAAACGCTTCTAAGCCAGAGCGCTGCGCAAATTTGTCAAACTGCATTAAATCTAATAGACGCTTGGTGGCGGTTCTTACTAACTTGGCGACAATCCAACCAAAAAATAGAATCACAATCACAGCAAGCAATCTAGGCACAAAATTCACCAGTTGCAGCCAAAATTGATTGAGCGACGCGACAAATATTTCCCATTGATATTGCATAAATACCTCCTCATTATCAACTAAAACAGCCACTTAACCGCTTACCCTGTAGACACTTAATAGCGGAACTATTAGCTTAACCCAAAAAGCCTGTGATGCCTAAATGTTTGTCTGGCAGTGCTTGTGCTAAAATTCAACAATGAAAAATCTGCCAAAAAAACTCGTCATCGCCTCGCGCGAAAGTGCGTTAGCCATGTGGCAAGCACGCCATATTCAAGCCAAATTACAAGCCCTCTACCCCGCTTGTCAGGTAGACATTTTAGGTATGACCACCACGGGCGATCAAATTTTAGATTCGCCCTTAGCGCGCATCGGTGGCAAAGGGTTGTTTGTTAAAGAGTTAGAAACGGCACTAGAAAATGGCAGCGCAGACTTGGCTGTACACAGCATGAAAGACGTGCCGATGAACTTGCCAGACGGCTTTGCGCTGGTGGCGACAGGTGAACGCGAAGATCCGCGCGATGCCCTTGTGTCCAATCATTTTGATGATCTTGCAAGTTTGCCGCACGGCAGCGTTGTCGGCACTTCTAGCTTGCGCCGACAAAGCCAAATTCAAGCGCGCTTTCCGCATTTAAAAATCGAATCCTTACGTGGTAACGTACAAACGCGTTTGCGCAAATTGGATGAAGGCCAATATGCCGCCATTATTTTAGCGGCGGCTGGGCTAATACGTTTAGGCTTAGGTGACAGAATTCGCAGTTTCATTACCCCAGAAGAGAGTATCCCGGCAGTGGGCCAAGGTGCGCTAGGCATAGAAATTAAAGCCAGCCGTACCGATTTAATCGAGATTCTTGCACCATTAAATGACCCCGCCACGCAGTTATGCGTGGAAGCCGAGCGTGGCTTTAGTCGAGCACTGGCCGGCAGTTGCACAGTGCCGCTGGGTGCGTATGCGCAATACAATAACCATCAACTCAGCATGACAGGCTTTGTGGCAAGCGTAGATGGTCAACACATGCTGCGGGAGAGCGTGATTGGCGATGCCAGCCGTGCCGAAGCCTTAGGCAAAAGCCTGGCTGACAAATTAGTGAGTTTAGGGGCCGATAAAATTTTAGCGGCAATAGACCATGTTAAGTGATGGCTAACCCAATAGCGGCCACACCCAATCATGACAAGTGCTTTACCAGTAGCCCAAAAATGACAGGCCCATTGCAAAATCTAGGCATCGTCATTACCCGCCCTTTGGATCAAGCCAAAAAGCTCACGCAAGCGATTACCGAAGCCGGTGGCACACCTATCCTGTTCCCGCTGATTGATATCGTACCTCTTGACGATTATCAGCAGTTTGAGCAAGTGATTGACGCTATTAATGAGTACGATTGGGCAATTTTTATCAGTAGCAATGCCGTACAAAATGGCATGCCACGCTTGCTTAAACGGGGTATTCCAGCGCCATTACAATTTGCCGCCATAGGCCCTGTGACGTCACAAGAATTATTAAGCATGGGCGCAGCTAAAGTATTGATGCCAGAGGGTAGATTTGATAGTGAGTCTTTACTCTCATTACCAGAAATGCATGCCATGCAAGGCAAAAAAGTCATGATTTTTCGCGGCGTTGGTGGGCGAGAAGTGCTGGCAGATACCCTCAAAGCGCGTGGTGCAAAAGTCACGTTTGCTGAATGTTATCAGCGCATGAATCCGCAACAAAATGTGCAGCTACTAGACCAACTTTGGCAACAAAACAAACTACATGGCATTATCGTCACCAGCTCAGAAGCCATGCGCCACCTGTTAGATTTAGCCAAAGACAGCGCTTGGCTTAAGCAGGTACCATTTTTTGTGAATCACGCCAGAATTGCTGAACAGCCTCTGCAAATGGGCATCACGGTACATATTGCTGCAGCACCGGGTGATGAAGCGATGATGAATTTAATTACCTACGATCTTGCAAAGTGACTAGCCGCGTTATTATGGATAAAACATTAACAATCATTAATCAAATTAAAAAGCAAAATTTGCTATTAGCTATTGCATTAATCATCTCACTTGCATGCCAAACTCAGTCTTACGCTTTAAGTCCTCAGCCACCGGAATTGAGTATATTGTGTATTGGTGATTCGATTACTCAAGGCGGGAGGCAGGCAGAGGAATATACTTACCGATACCCTCTCTACCAATTACTTAAGTCTAAACACTATAAAGTTAACTTGATTGGTAGCAAGAAAAATGGATTGGACGGCAATTTCACATGGCCCGAACACATGGATCTGGATCATGAGGGGTATTACGGTCAAAAAACCGTCTATGTTGAACGTGCAGTGATTAAAAATTTAGGCACGTTAGAAAAGCCAGATATCGCCATCATACATTTAGGCACTAACGATAAAGTTATTTCCGAGGATACTATTACAAAGCCGTATAAACGTATTATTAATGCATTGAGAGCAAAAAACCCAAGAATTAAAATTCTACTAGTACAAATCCCCGGTTGGAAAAATTTAAAGCTACATTTCCTCGTTTGGAAGGCTGCTATGGAGCTTGGTAGTAATGAATCACCCGTGAGAACTATCCCACTTTACAAGTTTTGGGATAATAGTAAATATACCTTTGATGGGGTTCATCCTAATCAAGTGGGTCAACAAAAAATGGCTAACATTTTTTATGAATACATCACATCCAATTAACCCTATCTACTTTTGTCTTGGCGCAAACGTAAACGCATCACTAAAGAACTCATCTGCATTGAGACCTTGTGCGACAAACGTTTGGTGGGCAACCTCCACCATGCCCGGCGCGCCACAAACATAGGCCTGATAAGCGTTTAAGTCAGGGAAATCGGCTAACACTGCTTCATGCACCAAACCCCCTCTGCCCTGCCAATCGCTCTCTGCTGGTGCTTCTGACAATACCGGAATATAAGTAAAATTAGGCACAAATTCAGCCCAACGTTGACTGAGTGCCTCCATATATAAATCATCTTGCGTGCGTCCGCCACGGTATAAAATAATTTCACGCTGAATTTTATTGTGTAGCATGTGTTCGATAATGCCTTTGATAGGCGCAAAACCAGTGCCACCCGCCACAAAGATCACTGGCTTTTGACTGTCTTCGCGCAAATAAAACGTGCCCAGCGGCGCTTCTATGCGCACAATGGCTTTCTCGGGCATCTCGTTAAACACGTAATTGGTAAATTGACCGCCGGCCACCAAGCGCAAATGTAGCTCTATGGTGGCGTCATCATGCGGGGCGTTGGCGATGGAAAACGCGCGGCGTTTGCCATCTTTTAAAATAAACTCTAAATATTGTCCAGCCACAAACTGTAAGCGCTCGGTGGCGGGCAATTGCAAAAACATCACCATCACATCGTTGCTCATTTTTTCCATTTTTTGCACGCGTGCTGGCAATATGCGTGGCTTAATACCATTTAATCCGGTCAGTTCGCGGCACTCAATGACTAAGTCTTCTAACGGCCGTGCACAGCAAAATAGCGCATTGCCAGCCGCCAATTCAGCGTCATTCATGGCGCTACCTTGATAATCATCGTGCATGACCTTGCCAGACAGCACTTTGCCTTTGCAGGCACCACAGGCACCATTGCGACAACCGTAGGGCAAACTTAAACCCGCCTCTATGGCAGCTTCCAGTACAGTTTGACTGGGGCGCACACTAAATTGGTGACCGCTATTTTGGATGGTGACGCTATGGCTCATAAGGCTTCTTTATTAAATGAGGTGAATAATTTAAACACTAGGCTTAAGTCACCGATAAGCGTGACATAGTTGCATTTATTCGTCTTTAATTTCTGTAAATTCCGCATCAATAATCTCATCATTGGCGGCTTTGTTAAACTTAGTCTTGGCTTTGCTACGCATGCTTACATCGGGCTTGGCCTCTGGCCTGACACCTGCGCTTAGGTCTGGTTGCGGCATGCTTGGGATGGCGGATTTTACTGGCATCAGCAACAATATCACAGCAATCACATCTGTCATCACGCCCGGGATTAACAACAAAATGCCCGCAAACATATTACGTGCGCTGCCCATGATGGTGTGCATGGGGCTACCGCCGCTGGTTAAACTGTGCATCATTTTAGCGGAAATCAGTAATTTTTCACCGCGGAACAGTTGTAAGCCCAAATAGCCAACCACGACTAAATAGAGGAGCAACCACCAACCGTAGCGCTCTGCCAACTGCACCAAGAGAAATAGCTCGGCGAAGGGAAAAGCAAGTAAAATAAGCACTAGCAAAAAACGCATAAGCAACCTTTAATAATTAAATACTGCCATTTAAACAGATGAGTCAAGAAGAAATCATGATGGTGTTGACCAACGTGCCAGATAGCGCATGCGCCCATCTGATTGCCGAAGCCCTCATTAATGGCAAGCTGGCGGCCTGTGTCAACATCATGTCACCGTGCTTATCGGTCTATAGTTGGCAACAGCAATTAGAACGCACCACAGAAATTCCGATGATGATTAAAACCACTCGGCATGCTTACCCGGCGCTGCAAGCCACGCTATTAAAGCTGCATCCTTACGAACTTCCTGAAATAATCACGCTCCATGTAGATGGTGGTTTGCCCGCTTATTTACAATGGGTGACTGCGCAAATTTCGCAGCCACACCTGCCCGAGCAAAGTCAGCACTAGCCAAGTAAGCGCGCACAAGCACACCCATAGGACCTTCATGTTAAAACCATTCACCACCACGCTGTTTTATTTAGCACTCACATTATCAGCACCACTAATGGCTGCGGACAACAGTACTAGCAGCTTAAAAAACCTGTTCACCACAGAGGTGGCTGAAGATGACTTTTTGTCACCCGACCTCGCGTTTAAGCTGGACGTGCTGCCACAAGAGGCCAACCAAGTCAGCGCCCATTTTAAAGTAGAACCCGGCTATTATTTATACAAACAACGCATCAAATTTGTCATTGAAGATGCCAATACTGGCAAAGTAGCGGCTGTTGCTTTACCCGCTGGTGAAATTAAAGACGACCCCAACTTTGGCAAGCAAGAAGTGTATCACCATGATTTTAAAGCGCTTATTACACTTAGCAATGCGACTAATCCTACACTTAAAGTCACCTACCAAGGCTGTAGCGAAAAAGGCTTATGCTATGCGCCGCAGACTAAAACCTTTGTATTGGACTTAAGCAATACCGGGAGCAATGCCGGAGCCAGCAACGCATTAAGCAGCACGGCTGCAATAGTCAATACCAGTACAGAGGCTAGCCTTAATCCAGCGGCTGACGCTGGCAGCGACGGTCAGGCCTCTGATTTACTTAAAAGTGGCCGCTGGTGGCTGATTATTTTAGGCTTTTTTGGCGCAGGCTTATTGTTAGCCTTTACGCCTTGCGTGTTCCCGATGATTCCTATTTTATCCAGCATTATCATCGGTAAAAACGCCCATGTGACGCGCTGGCAAGCGTTTAATCTGTCACTGGCTTACACCATGGGCATGTGCCTCACCTACACGCTGTTAGGCATCGCCGCCGGTTTGTCCGGACAACTACTAAGCAATGCCCTGCAAACACCGTGGGCGTTGGGTGCAGGCGCCACCATCTTTGTGTTGCTGGCCTTGTCCATGTTTGGCTTTTACGAACTTAAACTGCCTAGCGGCATCGAAAATCGCTTTTTTAACTGGAGCAACCGCATCAAAGGCGGCCATTTGTTCAGTGACTTTATTATGGGCGTGATTTCTGCATTGATTATTAGCCCATGTGTGGCCGCGCCATTGGCGGGTGCATTACTCTACATCAGCAAAACGCATGATGTGGTGCTGGGTGGTGTGGCGCTATTTTCGCTATCCCTCGGCATGGGTGCGCCGCTGTTAATGATAGGCGCATCGGCAGGCACTCTGCTGCCTAGAGTAGGCGCTTGGATGAATGCGGTGCGCAACTTGTTTGGCGTGTTGATGATAGGCGTGGCGGTGTGGCTGATTACACCGATTGTGCCTAGCTATGTGCAGTTAACCTTGTGGGCTGGTTTGCTGATTGTGCCTGCCATTTATATGCATGCCTTGGATACCCTGCCCACCGATGTGCCGCCGATACGCCGCTTCTGGAAAGGTATCGCTATCATGATGCTCATTACCGGCATCGCGTCGTTAATAGGCGCGTTATCTGGTGCTAAATCACCACTGCAGCCACTCAGTGGGGTGCTAGCTAGCGGCAATACCATGCAGCATAACGGGCTAACATTTAAACGTGTCAGTAGTGTGGCAGCACTAGAAAGCGAATTGAAAGCAGCGCAAGGCAAACCTGTGATGTTTGATTTTTATGCCGATTGGTGTGTATCGTGCAAAGAGTACGAGCAATTTGTGTTTTCAGACCCACGCGTGCAAGCCAAGCTAAAAAATGCGGTATTACTGCAAGCGGATGTCACCGCCAATAATGTGGATGACCTCGCTTTACTCAAGCGCTTTGATTTATTTGGCCCACCCGGCATTATTTTCTTTGATAAAAATGGCTTAGAAATCAAGCCTAAAGTGGTAGGCTATCAAGATGCAGACAAATTTCTTACTACCCTCAATACGGTTTACCCATAATGCCTAACAATATCTTCAGTAAAATTAAAACACCGCTGATTTACATCGTGTTGATCGTCACACTAGGCTGTGCTATCCGCTATTTCTTCTTAAATACCCAAGTGGACGATGGTGGGCAGCAATCTACGCAGACCTTATTTGCGGCGACCTTCTCTAATGAAAACGGCCAGCAAAAATCACTTAGCGAACATGCTGGCAAGGTGGTGGTGCTGAATTTTTGGGCTACTTGGTGCGAACCATGCCGTGAAGAAATGCCAGAACTGTCTGCCCTGCATGACGAACATCTTAAGAAAAACGTCGTGGTGCTGGGGGTGGCGATTGATGATGTCGCGGCGATTAACGAATTTAGCAAAACCACCAAAGTGAGCTACCCATTATTTGCGGCAGATGTGCAAGGCATGGAGTTGGCCGCCAATTTAGGTAACAACAAGGGCGTGTTGCCTTACACCGTCATCATCAAAGCAGACGGTAGCGTGCACAAAACTTACTTTGGCCGGATTACTAA
>DASWSZ010000034.1:0-17065 GCA_036402395.1 Methylophilus sp. | reverse complement strand
ATGCCTTCTGCGCGCGCGGCCAACCAAAGGTTTTGTATGGCGCAACTGACCGAGGCCAAATCCATCTCTGGCAATGTGCGGCGACCAAAAATATGCGCTTCTCTATGATCGCACAGCGTGGCCACCAATACTTCTCCACAGTCTAAAATGCCCTCTACCTTCAGGCGCATAAACTCCGCCATGCGTGCAGTGTTTTCAGATTCGCCTATGGCTTGCGCGGTGTGAATGCGCTCTTGATTCACTTGGGCATGGATGGCTTTACGTAGGTTGGCGTCACTAATGCGAATAAAGCGCCACGGCTGCATCAAGCCTACGCTAGGCGCGTGGTGGGCGGCTTGTAATAGTTTGGTCAGTAGCTCTGGTGCAATGGGCGTCGGCAAAAAGTGTCGCATGTCACGCCGTTCTGCAATGACTTTATAAATGGCTGCTTGTTCAGCTTCCGTATAGGCGTGAGAGGTCATGATATGGCTCGTTTAACTGATAAAAAAAGCCGCTGTTAGCGAGCGGCTTTTTTAGTCCATCCTGCACATTATGCTTTTAACGCTGGCGTAGCTTTTACACTACGCAAGCCCAGCGCGGCTAACCAAATCACTGCAAAGTACATAGCGGCAAAGCCCATCCAACTTGGCAGGTATTCCCAACCATGTTGCATAGATTCCAATAAGCCTTGTGCCGGAAAGCGGCCAGAAAACAAATAGTAAGTTTGTGTGGAAATGACAAACGCCACCAATGTAGTACCCAAAGTCACTAGTGTGTAAGGCAGGGCGCTAAAGGCATCATTGCGTTTAGCTAGCCACATACCGCCTAACCACATGCCGGCATAGGCAGGAATCAAGCCCCAGTAACCATCGGTTAAACAAAAGCCTTGCGCAGGGTCTAATCCTGCAGCGCCAAAATCAATCACGCTGGCCAATACAAAAAAAGCAGCAAACCATAGCGCACGGCTAGCTAACTTGCTGCCTAAATACATGCCGCCCAGTAAAAATAGCGCCAAGCTGGCATCAGGCAAGGAGAATTGCGTTAGCACGTGACTGCCGCGGGTAAGCAACATAAAAAACGCTAAAGCCGTTGCAATTAATAAAGATTTTTTCATTTAAAGCCTCTTCCGTTCAATGGCAATATCATAGCATTATTGCGGCGCATAGCGCACATTTACAAACAGGTTTGCACCCGGTGTGTTGTAAGCAAAGCCAGTGGTAGCCGGGTTGCCATCTAGCGCAATCGTGTAGTGTTTATCCAACACGTTGTTAGCACGCGCCTGTATGCTCCAATCAGCATTGACTTTGTATTGCGTCAGCAAATTAAAAACGCTATAGCCAGCCATTTTAAAATTATTGGCTGCATCGTTATAGCGGCTGGATGCACTGACCATTTCTGCGCCAAAACGCCAATCTTGCCAGTTGTAACCTATATTAAGTTTCGCGTTGCGATTAGCACGACGTACCAATAAGTTATCGTTGGTCAGATTACGTGGCGATTGCACATCAATATTGCCAGCAATATCAAACGAACCCCACTGCTGGCTGGCCGCAAGGGATAAGCCTTGAATGCGCGATTTGCTGATGTTGTCGATGGTAAAAGTGGTTAAATCAAAACCGATTAAATCACGGATGCGATTTTCAAATGCAGTGGCCGAAAAGCGAAAGCCATGGTGTTGGAATTTAACGCTTGCCTCTACGTTATCCGATTTTTCCGGGCGTAAATTGGGGTTGTTAAAGCCGGGATAATATAAATCGTTAAACGTTGGTGTTTTAAACGCATTGCCGTAGCTGGCGGTAAAACGCCAATGTTCGTTTAAGGAAAATCCATAGCCTAGGCCGCCTGTGACATAGCTGCCAAATTGGCTGTTATGGTCTTCGCGCAGGCTAGCATGCATGCTGTGCGCACCAATCGTAGCCAAATAACTTGCTACATAGCCCTCATTGGTGCGCTTGGTTTTGTCAAAGTCAGTGTTGGAATCGACTTTATCTTGCAGCCTGTCGTACATTAAGGTGAGTGTGCCCACAGGCAGCTTAAAGTCATTTTGCCAGTTCACTTGTGTTTGGCGTGTGTTAAAAATATCACCTTGCGGTAAGCTAAATTCATCAAAGGTATTGCTGTTGTCTCGGCTTTCCGCAATACGCAGCTTAGAAAACCAAAATGAGGTGAATTGATTATTGCTAAATAATGCGACCGTTTGCTGCTCCAGCCTTGCTTTGGATGAAAATTCAGCTGTTGGGTTAAATCGGTTATCAAAACGCGTCACGCCGTCACTATTAAAAAATTGCAGGCCAACATCATGACCTTCGGCCATGTTGTGTGAAATATGGGCTGAAGTCGCTAAATTGCGGTAGGCGTCATTGTCGTTCAATGCACTATTGTTAGCGTCTAACGCGGAAAAGCCGCCAATGTCGCTGGCAGATAGATTGAGTGCGTAGCTGGTATCACCCATTTTGCCCTTTACGCCAGCGGTGGCAATTTTTGTATCATAACTGCCGTAACCAACGCTGGCATAGGGCTTGAAGCCATCCACGCCTTTTTTGGTGAAGATTTGAATCACGCCGCCAATCGCATCTGGCCCATACAAGCTGCTGGCTGGACCACGCAAAATTTCAATACGGTCTATCAACTGTATTGGTAAGTTTTCAAAGGTGGCGGTACCTGCGGTAGCCGATTGAATTCTCACGCCGTCCACCACCACCACCACATGGTTGGTATTGGTGCCGCGCATAAAAATACCTGAAGCCTTGCCTGCGCCACCATTACTGGTAATTTCAATGCCAGGTTGTAATTGCAATAATTCAACCAAAGTAGTTTGGCCGCCACGTTCAATTTCTGCAGAGTCAATCACAGAGACATCTGCAATGACAGCCTCGCGCATTTGCGCTAAACGAGTTGCCGTGACAACCACATCGTCTAATGCGATGTGGTCTGCGGCAAAAATAGTGGGTGAACAGGCCAGCCCGACTAGGCTAGCGATGATGGTTTTTTTCATGATAGTTTCCCTGTAGCACATGCGTCCCCGCATGTGGTTGCTTGTAATGGAAACACCAAGGGAATAAAAATGCGCATCACATGCGCAACGGAGTAGAGTTGCCCATGCATTGAACAACCGTCACCCCGCGGTATTTCCAACGTTGCCAAAATGGCAGTAGTTGTGTAGGCCGGTCTCCGGGCTTGTGACATGAGCAGTTACGCCTTCCCAAACTTGTATTACGTTAAGTCCAGTGGCATGTGGTAACGCGTTAAATCACTTACCGTTGCGGGGGCAGCACAGGAATCATTGCTCAAAACGCGCAATTCACCTGTTTCCCAGTTTCACCTGATTACCGAAAAGTAAGTCAAGCACCTAACAACAAATGGGATTATAACGAAAGTTCCCTGCATGCTAAGAAATTTTTATACCACATAATGTTTGCAAACATGCCAATTTACTTTGAATAGTCAACGTTAGCTATTGACGCTAATGATTTTTTTCAATTATAGTGGACGTATGGATATGGATTTAAAAAGATTAGAAGAACGCGTGACTTCGCTGATCAACGTATGTGGGGCATTGCGCGATGAAAACGCACAACTGCGTCAAGAGTTGCATCAAGTTACGCAAGATTCGACCCGGCTTAAACAAAATATGCAACTGGCTAGTCAACAATTGGAAACCTTGATGGAAGCGCTTCCTGCAGAAAGTGTGGAAAAATGAGCGCTAAACCGATTGATATTGAAATTTTAGGCCGTGAATTTACCGTTTCTTGCACCGATGAAGAGCGCCAAGGTTTGTTGGACGCGGTGGATTATCTGGATAATAAAATGCGTGAGATACGCGATGCCGGTAAAATCATAGGCGCAGAGCGTATTGCGATTATGGCGGCGCTGAATATTTCACATGAATTACTCAATACGCGGTCTGGCGGTATTGACGTAGGGGATATTAAGCGTAGGATGTTTACTATGCAGAGCCAGATTGATGAAGCCTTATCTTTGCAAAGCAAGCTGTTGTAGTCCACCATCACAAGCACGTAATAAACGCGACTTATACTTTCAATCTGCTGCAATTCAATCTGTTGTTTTCTTTGGTGTTGCCTGAGTCTAAATTCCTTGAACTAGTCTTTGTTATAGGTTTCGGCTCATCAGGCGCGGTGTGATCGCTCTAAATTGGGTTGTCTTTTAAGGCGCCCTTGGCGAGTGAACCTAAAGTGCTTTAGGCTGTTACCACCTGAACTTTTTTGGTTCATGATTAACGGCTCAGGTAACACCAAAGCAAATACATCCTACTGAAATTTCGCTGATACGTTGTTACTTTCGCTCCTCGTACTTCATGTACTGCGTTCGCTCAAGTGTCTAGTCTGAGCTGTATTTGAGTAGGATGCTCAAATGCCTACTAGCAATTGTGCGTAAAAATCAAATGACCACACCGTGTAATGCCTTCACGCAAGTGCCTAGCGCTTGCATGTATAAATTCAGGTTTGTCATTCATATTCAGTTTATTGGTTCAGTCAATTTCCTAGACTCAGCTGCATTTGAGTAGGATGTTCAAACGCCTCAATTTGCTGGTAAACACAATGGTAGCCGCTCACTTTTTTAAACGCATCACCCATCACCATGCGTTAGATTTAGCGTAACTCGTGATATTTCAAATCGGCCAAGCTTACAATATCCAAACATTTAGCATGGCTGGATTCCAAAATCACCGGCGGCGCAAAGCCTGCATCGGATGCCTCAAGCCAACGTGCAGCGCATACGCACCAACGGTCACCCGGTTTTAATCCTTCAAAGCCAAATTCAGGCCTTGGTGTCGATAAATCGTTGCCTTTGGAATATGAAAACGCTAAAAACTCTTCTGTCATTTGCGCACATACGGTATGGCTGCCAGTATCGTCAGGGCCTGTTTCACAACAGCCGCTGCGCGTAAATCCCGTCATTGGGTCTATACCGCACACTTGTAAGCGTGTGCCCAATACATTAGTGTCCAAGTTTTTTGCCATCATCGTTCCAAATTAAAGTTGCTGTGACGTATCATACGAGAAATCTAAACAGCGAGAAATAGTATATGCGTTATTGGTTAATGAAATCTGAGCCAGGTGATGTCTCCATTGATGATTTGGCAGGCTTTGCCAATCAAACGGTGGATTGGTATGGCGTGCGCAATTATCAGGCTCGCAATTTTATGCGCGATCAAATGCAAGTAGGGGATGGCGTGTTGTTTTACCATTCCAACTGCGAAACACCTGGCATCGCAGGCATTTGTGAAGTCAGTAGCTTAGCCTACCCTGACCGATTGCAGTTTATTGCTGGGCACAAATATTACGACCCGAAAGCCACGTTGGAAACGCCGCGCTGGTTTAATGTGGATGTTAAATTGGTGCGTAAAACTAGACTTTTAAGTTTGAAGGAAATGCGAGAAATACCAGAGCTGAGTAATTTACGCATTTTGCAAAAAGGCAATCGTTTATCCATTACGCCAGTCGACCCTAGAGACTGGGAATTGATCATGAGTAAACTGGCATGAAAAAAGCCCGCATAGCGGGCTATAATCATTACACAGGTAGATATTATTTTTTAGCGTCTAAACTCCCCATCGCTTTTGGATACGTGACCAAACCCCAAGGCATGTTTTTGACTTCGATCTGTTTTGTCACTTCCAGTTTTTCTGCATCAATCACAAATACTGCATCGGATTTACCACAAGCGAGCAAAATTTGCTTGTCGTCTGGCGTAAAACTAAAGTGCCAGCAACGGTTGCCGGTTGGGATGTCTTTAATTTTCTCGTAAGTTTTTGCATCAAACACCTGCAACATTTTCTCTTTATTGGTCGCCACAAAAATACGGTCTCCAGCATGATTATAAGAAATACCGTAAGGCGTTTGGCCAGTGTCTACAGTACGTAATACCTTGTAATCTTTATCTAATACCATAAATTTATTGCCGTACTCTAAGGTCGCTAAATAAGTATTACCATCTGGCGATACTTTAATGCCGCGAGGACGGTCGCCGTATTCATGGGTTTGAATGGTTTTAAACAAGCTGCCGTCGTCTATGTTGTGCACGGTGACGGTATTATCAGCTTCATTGGTAATGACTAACTGTTTGCCGTCGGCTGAGAACTCGATGCCTTCCGTTTCTGGGCCACCGGTAATTTCGCGTACTTTTTCACCTTTGATTAAATCGACTACTGCGATTTTAGCTGGGATTTTCTCTTCATCATCTTCGTCTTCCTCTTCATCAGCAGGTTTTGCGCCTGGTGCTGGTGGCGGGCCACCTTTGGCACTAGGCTCAGATGAGACATAAGCAAAATTACCGCTGACGCGCACAAACTCAGGATTTTTACCGACAGGGATTTGTTGTAAAACTTCGCCCGTGGTGGTGTCAATGACTGAAATACTTTCATTTTCACGCGTCGCTACGATTAGTTTTGTGCCGTCATCAGTTACGCCCAGTCCGCGTGGACCTTCGGCTTTGACATCAAACTGCTTGACTACTGTCATGGTGGCTAAATCAATGACGCTGACGCCGGCGTCTTGGCTGGTGACATAAGCAAAACCACTGCTACTTGCTGGGCTGGCTTCGGCGCTTGGGGCTGGCGTTTGTGGGCTGGCTGCCTCAGGCGCTTGTTCTTGATTACAAGCGCTTAAACCTGCTACCAGTGCCATCAGCATCAGACTTTTTTGTATGGGCATGGTTGTTGTCATTAATTTCATCCATCTTCTCCAAAATATTATAGCTATAAGGTAGTGATACGCTCAGGCCACTAAAGTTCTCTAGGCGACACTATACTTTTCAGTATACACCAAAAGTTTAATTAAAATCAAACACTTAAATATTTTACATAAGGCACTGAGCTGGCTCTATCTAGCCAGCATTAGGTTGAATAGAGCCGTCTATGTATGAAGTTAGCCTAAAAATAAGCGGTAAGCAGGATTGTTAGATTCATCCCAATACGGATAACCAATTTTGTTTAAAAATGCTTCAAACGCAGCTTTCTCTTGTGGCGGCACTTGCATGCCGATCAGCACGCGGCCAAAATCCGCACCATGATTGCGGTAATGAAATAAGCTGATATTCCAGTTATGGCCCATAGATTCGAGGAAATTCATCAGTGCGCCCGGTTTCTCTGGAAACTCAAAGCGGTATACCAGTTCGTTGGTGGCTTGCGGCGCATGGCCGCCCACTAGGTGACGCAAATGCAGTTTGGCCACTTCGTTGTGCGTTAAATCAAGCGCAGGTAGACCTTCGCTTTGTAGCGCGACTACTAACTTTTCAGCTTCGTCAGGTGTTTGCACGGCCACGCCAACAAAAATATGCGCGTTGATCGGGTCAGAATAACGGTAGTTAAACTCGGTAATATTGCGGTTGCCCAATAAGCGGCAGAAGGTTTTAAATGCACCCGGTTTTTCTGGGATGGTCACTGCAAGCACGGCTTCACGCTGCTCGCCCAGCTCGGCGCGTTCGGCAATAAAGCGCAAGCGGTCAAAGTTCATATTGGCGCCCGAGGCAATGCCCACCAGCGTTTTGCCAGTCAGCTGATTGCGGCTGGCATATTCTTTAATGCCTGCGGTAGCCAATGCTCCAGCTGGCTCTAAAATACTGCGGGTGTCTTCAAATACATCTTTAATGGCCGCACAAATGGCATCGTTGTCGACCACAATCATTTCATCGACATATTGCTGACACAGCGCAAACGTATGCACACCCACTTGCTTGACGGCAGCGCCATCGGCAAACAGGCCCACTTGCTCTAACATCACGCGCTGGCCAAGTTTTAGTGATTGCGTCATGGCTTCGGCGTCTTTGGCTTCTACGCCGATGACTTTAATTTCGGGGCGCACGGCTTTAATATACGCAGCAATGCCTGCCAACAAACCACCACCACCGACACAGCAGAAAATCGCTTCAATAGGTTCAGGATGTTGTTTGAGTATTTCCATGGCAATGGTGCCTTGGCCAGCAATCACATCTGGGTCGTCATACGGATGCACAAAGGTCAGTTGTTGCGTTTGTTCTAGTTCCAATGCATGCACATAAGCATCGGAGTAACTGTCGCCAAACAACACTACTTCTGCTCCGCGCGCTTTCACCGCATTAATCTTAATTTGTGGCGTAGTGGTGGGCATTACAATCACTGCACGGCAGCCTAGCTTTTGCGCACTTAAGGCCACGCCTTGCGCATGATTACCAGCACTGGCGCAAATCACGCCGCGCTGCAAAGCCTCTGCCGATAAGTTGGCCATTTTGTTGTACGCGCCGCGCAATTTAAACGAGAACACCGGCTGCATATCTTCGCGCTTTAACAGCACGCGATTGTGCAGTCGCGCGGATAAATTGGGTTGAAACTCTAACGGTGTTTCTTTGGCAACAGCGTACACCTGCGAGTGTTCTATTTTTTCACGGTAATTAATGTTAAGTTTTGTATGCATGCGATGTTTTTAAAACCGCCATATTTAATTATGCGGCTTTTGCGGTGTATGATATTGAATTGTTTGCATTATAAAAGAAATATTAAGGATTAATTGAAAATGGCCTACACGCAAGACGAATTAAAGCAACAAGTGGCAAAAGCGGCAGTGGAATACGTAAAAGAAGGCATTATTGGCGTGGGCACTGGCTCTACCGCCAACTTTTTTATTGAAGAACTGGCCAAGGTGAAGCATAAAATTGATGGTGCGGTTGCCAGCTCTGAAGCTACAGCACAACGTTTACGTGCACATGGTATTGAAGTGTTTGATTTGAATAATGTCGATAGTTTAGATATTTATGTCGATGGTGCCGATGAAATTACCGAGCACATGCATATGCTCAAAGGTGGCGGCGGCGCGCTGACGCGTGAGAAAATCGTGGCAGCAGTCGCTAAGACTTTTATTTGTATTTGTGATGAAACCAAATACGTACCAGTATTAGGCAAGTTTCCATTGCCAGTAGAAGTGTTGCCGATGGCGCGCAGCCAAGTGGCGCGTGAGCTGGTTAAACTTGGCGGTCAGCCAAAATTACGCGATTTCACTACAGATAATGGCAACATTATATTAGATGTGTTTGGCTTAACAATTAGTGACCCGGTGGCGATGGAAGCCAAGATTAATCAAATCGTTGGTGTGGTCACCAATGGCTTGTTCGCAGCACGTCCCGCTAATATATTATTGTTAGCCACCGCTGAAGGTGTGAAAACCTTTAAAAAATAATTAACGCTATCACATCACTGTCACAACTTATTGATAGGGTGATGAGCTAGTGAGTTTAGGAAAAAAACATGCAATTTGAACACACCTCAAAACAGTATGATGCAGAGCTAGAGTCGGTTCGCGCCAAAGTGCTTGAAATGGGCGGCTTGGTGGAGCAGCAAATCGTCAATGCGCTAGAGTCGTTGACCAATGTCGATTTAAACTTAGCCAGAGAAGTCATGCTAAGTGATGCGCGCGTCAACGCACTGGAAGTGCAGATTGATGAAGACTGTAGCCATATTATTGCGCGTCGCCAGCCAGCCGCAGGTGATTTGCGCATGATTATGATGATGGTGAAAACCATTACTGATTTAGAGCGTATTGGCGATGAGGCGACCAAAATTGCCCGTACAGCGCAGCGTATATATGAGCAAGACCGCATGTTTAAACCACGTTTTACTGAAATTAAAACCATGGTGCGTATTGTGCGCGAAATGCTACGCATGTCGTTAGATTCGTTTGCGCGCTTAGACGTGAGTCAAACCGTGGAAGTAGCCAAGCAAGATGAGCAAGTGGATGAGCAATTCCGCGCCGCCATGCGTCAATTGATTACCTTTATGCTAGAAGACCCACGTACGATTTCCATGTCATTGGAAGTGCTGTTTGTGGCCAAAGCAGTAGAGCGTATTGGCGACCACGCTAAAAACATCGCTGAATATGTGGTGTATATGGTGAAGGGCAAAGACATACGCCATAGCAGTTTAGAAGATATGGTACGCGAAACCATGCAAGATTGATGGCTTGTTGCTGACATTCATCAAGCTGCAAAAAAAGCGCCATCGGCGCTTTTTTTATGGCTGGAACCTATAGCTTAAACTAATACCTATGCAGTTTAAGCTGATAGTGCTTAAGCTTTTGGCGGTACGTAACCGCTGGCGGTATCGGCGCCTTCACCGAAAAAGTATTTTTCCGTTTGCTCGGTCAAATATTTTCTGGCTGAAGGGTCAGCCAAGCTTAAGCGGTTTTCATTCACCAGCATGGTTTGTTGCTTTAACCATGCCGCCCATGCTTCTTTTGAGACTTGTAGGTAAATGCGTTTGCCAAGCTCGCCTGGATAAGGCGGAAAATCCATGCCGTCTAAGTCTTTACCCAATTTAATACAGTGTACGGTGCGTGCCATGTGGTGCCTTAATTAATCAATTCACAAACCAGTATGATAACGCATGTTAAAATCTAGTGATTATTATTTTAATCGTTTAAGACTATGCAAAACTCCAAGGAAAACGCAAGCGTGACACCCCATCAAGAAAGTCCGTTTAAAGGTAAAACCGGCTTACGCCGTTTGGTCAATGCGTTTGGCTATTCACTGGATGGCTTTAAAGCGGCCTTTAAATATGAAGATGCATTTAGGCAAGAGGTGTATCTGGCTGTGATACTGATTCCGCTAGCGTTATATTTAACAGCTGAACCTTTACACCGCGCTTTGATGATAGGCAGTGTGTTATTGGTGCTGATGGTGGAGTTATTAAACTCGGCGGTAGAAGCGGTGGTCGACCGCGTATCAGTAGAGCGCCACGAGCTAGCAAAACGTGCCAAAGACATCGGCAGCGCTGCGGTATTTATTGCGTTAACCAACGTCGTGGTGATTTGGGCACTCTTAATATTGGGTTAATACGCAAAAAATGGGGCAGATTTAACTGCCCCAGTATCAGCTCTATGCGTGCTAACTTAACTGCTGGTTTAGAAGTCTGCTCTAGCGCCTATCAAGAGTGAGCGCTCACCAGCTGGTGCAATGTCTTTTAAGAACGAAGCATGTTCGCGGATTTCTGCATTCAACAAGTTATTGGCTTTGGCAAATAATTCCACATTCATTTTTGTGGGTAGTTTATAGGCCACCATGGCACTCACGTTGGTGTAGCCATCAGTCGCCAGTTCGTTGTCCGCCGTATTGTTTTGTTTAAAAGCACGCAATACATCTAGTTTGGCACTGAATTTATTCAACTGATACTGCAAGCCAGCGCCTAAGCGTAGTGGTGAGATGCGTGGCAAATAGTCATTATTTCGCTGGTCTTTGGCATGCACATAGTCACCGCGTAGTGTTAAATCTAAGTGATCGTCTAAGCCAAACTTGCCTTCCATTTCCAGCCCTTTAAAAGTGGCGGGTACTGCAGCAAATTGGGCAACCGGCAAGTCAGATTCAGCATCTACCGCGCCGGTACTAAACAGCCCTATAAAATTACTAAAGCGGGTGTAATAAGCGCCTACGCTCAGTGAATTTCTGCCTACTTTCCAACGTAATTGAGCATCTACGCCATTAGAGCGCTCTTTGTCAAAATTGGCGTTACCGACTTCAAACTGTCCAGTGGCCACATGGGCACCATTGGCGTACAGTTCAAAATAGCTAGGCGCGCGTTCATTGTGCGATAGATTGCCAGTAACAGACCAAGCGTCATTAATTGCATACAATCCGCCAATGGCAACGCTATTAGGGTTAAAACTATTCCTTTGCCCAGCACCAAAATTGGCGCTGTCTTTGGAATCTACTGAAGTATGGCCGACACGACCACCGAAGGTTATTTTATGCCGTTTTGCCTCGCCGAGCGCAAGTTCTTCATACACGTACAAGGCTTTATTTTGCGTGTTTACATTGGGCACAAATGCTTCTTCACCTAATGCGGCAAAATTGGTATTACTAAATTGATAGCCAATCACCCCATTGAGGTCACCAATGGGGGCGTGTCCGGCTTCAAAACTGCCTTCTAGCCCACGGTTTTTAAAGGTGGTGCCCACTTCGCCATCTTCTAATTCTTGGTGCTGGTAATCGGTGTGCGCCATTCTAAATTTCACGCGATGAATGGCGGTGTTTAACTCAGTGAACTCACTGGCAATGTCCCAACGGTCACTTTGCATGTCTATGCGTACCGCTTCATCGGCCACCGTGCCGTAGTTGTTGTTAAGCGTGGAATAAGACGCGCCGATATACCCATTTTCAAACGTCATGGCCGCACCAATCGCACCGCCGTCGCCGTCAGCACTACTGTTAACTAGCTTGCCGCGATTATCCCGCGGCGTGCCGTCACTTGCACTTTTGCGCTTAGACACAGCAAACCCCGGGATATCTAAATCGCTGGTACTACGGGTATACACGTCAGCATGCACAGCAAATTGGCCGTTGCCAAAATCCACTACCGCAGCGCCGTTGCGCGTGCTGTCTGGCCCGCCAAAGCGCGCTTCGGCACGTCCGGTCACGCCATTTAACTGCTCTTTAGGAATACGGTGATCAATCGCGTTAACTACGCCACCTACCGCACTGCCGCCATACAGCAACGCGGCGGGGCCGCGCACCACATCTATCTGCTCAATAATGAGCGGGTCTATGCCCACCGCATGGTCAAAGCTTAAGCTAGAGGCATCCAGCACACCAACGCCGTTTTGCATAATGCGTACGCGTTCTGCGTCCAAACCGCGTATCACTGGGCGTGAGGCATTGGGGCCAAACTGAGTAGCGGTGACGCCCGGAATGCCGTTGAGGGTTTCACCTAATGTGCCTTCACGACGCAAGCTAAGTTCGCGCCCTTTCAGTACAGAAACCGGCACTACCAATTCGTCTGAGCCTACGCCTAACGGGTTACCGGTGACGGGGATATTATCTAAATTGAGGGTGGTAGATTCATCGGCCCAAGCATTTTGCACTAACAAACAAGCAAGTGCGCACAGCAAGGGTTTGATTTTAAAAGCATGAGAAGTTGACAAATGGTCGGCTGAACATAGCGGACGCATTTGTTTAATGACGTGATTAAACATGGGGTTACCTCTAAAAATAGCAAAATGCCAGCAAGGTTTTGCTGGGAAAAAAGACTAAGCGTAAGAGGTAATAGGGGGAGCGCGTGCGCTATAAGGCGCGGATAATAAAGAAGCTAGCTGGGCTAACGTGGCTGTTGCTAGATGAAATTGAGCGATACTGTGCGGGATATCAAAATTGCTGGATACCATACCGCCAGCCGATTGTGCATAGCCAATACATTGCCCACATTGCTCTGTAGTAGTATTTTTATCTGGCTGAGTTTGTTGCGTAGCATGACTTAAGTGACTGATTTCATGCGTAGCAATACCCATTTGCGTGAAAGCAAATAGTAAAACTAAACTTAAGTGGATGAATAAACGCTGCAACATAGGGCGCATGGTATTACAAGATAGCCATGATGGCAACGTCAAAAAACCACTGGCCTAATCCAAGTTAAGATCTAGGATGATTGAACATCGCTAGATTAAGCGTCAGTTCACGCCCTAACCATATCGCGTCAGTGCTATGTGCAGCTAATTCATCCTGTTGCACCGGATGAATCAGTACCGATAACCCAGCCCGCAGTGCATCAATGCTGGCGATGGCCTGTGCTTTGATGGCCGTTGGGATATGCAACTCAAACATGGGCAGCGGGTGTGGGCCAATGGGCATAGGAATTAGTTGGCCAGTGTAACTGAGCCCAGGGATGGCTTGCAGAATATTGTGCCGTACCTGTGTGGCTAAGCCAGTTTGCGCTAGGGTAAAGTAAATGTGTGCGTGGTAAGCGTGCATGTTTTGATTATATCCAGTTTTATACCCATGCTAACTCTTTATGTGGCCTTGCAACTAGCGCTTAAGCGCCAAAACGGGGATGTTGTGATGGCACTGGTCGCGTCCGTTTCATCATAAAAAAGCCCTAGCAAAAATACTAGGGCTTTTAGAGTTGCGCATGTGCGTGGATTTAGCTAAGTTGCCTTACTTAATTAAGCCGCGTAGTTGGCGCTGGCAAAATCCCAGTTAACTAACGACGCTAAAAATACTTCTACAAATTTGGCGCGGGCATTGCGGTAATCGATATAGTAGGCGTGTTCCCATACATCGATGGTGAGCAATGCAGTGTCGCCCGTGGTCAACGGTGTACCAGCTGCACCCATATTGACAATCTCTACCGTGCCGTCGGCTTTTTTCACTAACCATGTCCAGCCAGAACCAAAATTACCCACGGCTGACGCTTGGAAGGCTTTTTTAAACTCGTCAAAGCTGCCCCATTTAGCATTGATGGCATCTGCCAATGCACCTTGTGGCGCGCCGCCGCCGTTAGGCTTCATGCAATTCCAGAAAAAGGTATGGTTCCAGATTTGTGCCGCGTTGTTGTAGACGCCAGCAGAAGAAGTTTTCACGATGGCTTCTAAACTCGCATTTTCAAAGTCAGTCCCTTTAATCAGGTTATTTAAATTAGTCACATAGGTTTGGTGATGTTTGCCGTAGTGAAACTCTAGCGTTTCTTCTGACAAATGCGGTACCAGTGCGTTTTTGGCGTAAGGCAGTGCAGGTAAGGTGTGTTCCATGTTGATCCTTTTAAGGGTTTAAAAATAGTTAAGACGGTTGAAGTGAGGCTAAAAATTCTCAATAATATGCACATGGGGATGCTAGCATGACTTTACAAGTGAAATAGTGATATTAACTAAGCTGCAATTATTGGGTAATGCACATGGCTTGAGCCTTTATTTCTTTTTGGCTCTGGGGTGCGCAGCGTCGTAGACTTTGGTCAGGTGCTGATAATCCAAATGCGTATACACTTGCGTCGTGCTGATATTGGCATGGCCCAGCATTTCTTGCACCGCGCGCAAATCACCACTGCTTTGTAGCACATGGCTGGCAAAGCTATGGCGCAACATGTGTGGGTGCACGTTGGAATGGATGCCTTGTTTAATCGACCACGTTTTCATGCGGTACTCAATATTACGCCCAGAAATGCGGCGGCCTAGCTTGCTAATAAACACCGCTTGTTCAGCTGGGTTGTGCGTCAATAATTGGCTGCGCACTCCTAGCCAAACATGTAATGCTTGCGCCGCTTTGCCACCCAAAGGTACGATGCGCGTTTTATTGCCTTTGCCGGTCACCGTCACTAGGCCTTGGCTAAAATCAATCTGATCAATGTTTAGCCCGGTGAGCTCACTTAAGCGCAACCCAGAAGAATAAAACAACTCCAAAATCGCATGGTCACGCTGACTCAGGATGTCATCTTCTTGAATGTCGACTAGCTTACTGGCTTGCTCTATCGATAGCGCCTGCGGCAAAGTTTTGGCCGATTTAGGCGCGCGCATACCAACAATAGGATTATGCGCAAACTGCTGGTGCTGCACCAAATAATCAAAAAAGCCACGCCAGCTAGACAGCATGCGGGCTAGACTTTTGCCACTTAAGCCTTGGCTATGGAGGGTAGCGATGAGTCTGCGTATATGGCTATTGTTGAGGTCGGTCAGTGCATTGGGCTGGCTGAGTGCGACCAGCTTGCTAATGTCACGCGCATAATTGCTGCGCGTATTGTCACTTAAGCCACGCTCAAACTGTAGAAAAGCTAAATATTGGCTTAAGTAGTCCAATGTTCGATTAACACTATGATTTAATTGATATAACGCAGTAATGAGGCACTGACCAGCTCGCCCATACGTGATAAAAACAAGGTGCCCATGCCGGCATAAAAACGGCGCTTATCTTGGCTGGGCAATAGCAATAAACCAAACGTGTCTTTACCACGCAAAGGAATAATGGCGAGTGAGCCAGGTGCTTCATTAAACCAGTGGGCAATGTCCATAGTCGGCATGCTGCCACAATACGGTTGCGGTAAATCACGTGACCAGTTTTTAAGTGCGTCTTCTACCACTACAAAGGCGCTGATTCTATCGGCCAATAAACTGGAGTTGGACCAGATCTTGAGTTGGCTATTGGGCAAATCAAAGTTGTCGCGCAGAAATTCGCTTAAGTGTTTATTAAGCGAGTCAAAGCTAGGCGCGCCCAATAAACCAATGGATAAACGATGAATTTTCTCAGACGTTACATCATTTTCTTCGGCATTTAAAATCAATTCAGTAAATCTGGATTCCAGCACGCGGATTTTATCGCGTTGCGCTAATTGCTGGCGCTGCGCCAATGAAATCGTGCCATCACCATGCGGGCTTGGTAAATTTAATTCGATAAGTAAATGTGCGTTTTTCTCAAAAAATTCTGGGTGCGCTTTTAAATACGCTTTGATGTCGTCTTCCATGTTTTTCCTAATGCTACAAGTTTAAATGTTTATTGTGCCTTCAAATACAATCTCGGCAGGCCCTGTCATCATCACTGGCTGGCCATCGCCTGCCCACGCGATGCTCAACTCGCCGCCACGTGTGTTGACCAACACCGGCGACTGTAATAAGCCTAATTGCATGCCGCTGACAGCGGCCGCACAAGCGCCAGTGCCGCAAGCCAAGGTTTCGCCACTGCCGCGTTCATACACGCGCAGTTTAATTTGGTGCTGATCTATCACTTGCATAAAGCCAGCGTTGACGCGTTGCGGAAAGCGCGGATGCGCTTCAATTTGCGGGCCTAGTTCTGCCACCTTGGCCGTGTCTACATCGTCTACCAGCGTGACTGCATGCGGGTTGCCCATAGACACCGCTGAAATTTGCACCTCAGTTTGTGCCAGTTGTAACGCGTATTGCGCTTGTTGTGCATCGGCATTAAATGGAATCTGCACAGGGGCAAACTTAGGCGCACCCATATTCACCGTCACTTGGCCATCGGCCTGCAATGTGAGCGTGATGACGCCACTGGCCGTTTCTACCTTGATTTCATGTTTGTCGGTGAGGCCTTTGTCCACCACAAAGCGCACAAAACAACGCGCACCATTGCCGCATTGCTCCACTTCGCTGCCATCGGCATTAAAAATACGGTAGCGAAAATCCACATTCGGCGTATCTGTACGTTCTACCATCAATAATTGGTCACAGCCCACACCAAAATAGCGGTTGGCGATGTGTTGAATTTGCGCGGTCGTTAATGTGACAGGCTGCGTATAGCTGTCGATGACGACAAAATCGTTACCCGCGCCCTGCATTTTTGTAAAGTTTAATTGCATAGTGTCGATAATAAAGGATTGCTAGCGGGTCAT
>DASWSZ010000033.1:0-12101 GCA_036402395.1 Methylophilus sp. | reverse complement strand
ATAAGCCTTTGGCCAGTTTGGTAAAGGCGCCAATTTGGTCGCCCACTAAATCTAGCGCAAACGCTAAGTTACGCGCTTGATAATCCACCAAGCCACTCAAAGGGTCACACACTTCTTGTAATATTTTTTCCGGCTGCGTCGCCGCAATCTCTTCAATGTCCATGCCGCCAGCGCTAGAAGCCACCATCACCACACGTTCTAAACTACGGTCGACCAGCATGGATAAATACAATTCACGCGCAATTGGCAAGGTTTGTTCCACCAATACTTGGTGTACAGGCTGACCGTCAGGCGCGTTTTGATAGGTGACCAAGTGCTTACCGAGCAAAGCATTGGCGACAGATTGCGCTTCTTGTGCCGACTTCACCACTTTAACGCCACCCGCTTTACCGCGCCCGCCAGCGTGTACTTGGGCTTTAACGACCCATGCGTTGCCAGCAATTTCTTTGGTGACAGCTGCGGCGGCTTCTTCCGACTGTACGACTTCGCCAGTAGGGGTAGGGATACCGTAACGTTGCAGGAGTTGTTTTGCTTGATATTCGTGTAGATTCATTTTAAAGTGGGTTTGTAGATTAATTTTTATCCAAGCCATATTTTCGCGCAAAAGCGCGCCATAAGCTAGTAAAAAAGCCATATAAGCAAACTGCTGGCTATATCACCATAAGGAAATTAGCATGACACAAGCGTCTCAAACCTTACGCGAAATCACGGGTATGGGGTTTAATCATGCCCAGCTTAAAGATTCCGCCTTGATTTTGGTAGATTGCCAAAATACCTATCGCCAAGGCGTGATGCAGCTCACTAATGTCGAGCCGGCCATTTTAGAAGCGCAAAAGCTTTTAAATAGGGCGCGCGATTTAAAGATTCCCGTCATTCATATCCAGCACGATGCTGGCGCGGGTACGCCCTATGATATCAGCGCCGACATTGGCGCCATTTCAGCCGAAGTATTCCCTATCGCTGGCGAAGTGGTGGTGATTAAACACTATCCTAATGCATTCTGGCATACCAATCTAGAAGCGCAACTCAAGGCCTTGGGTATAGAAAATGTGGTATTGGCTGGCTTTATGACGCATATGTGCATTAACTCCACGGCGCGCGGCGCATTTAATTTGGGTTTTAAACCTACGGTGGTGGCCAGCGCGTGTGCCACGCGCAGCTTGGTGGGTGCGAGCGGCCAAGTGATAGACGCGCAAACCATGCATGACAGTGCCTTGGCCGCACTGCAAGATTTATTTGCGGTGGTGGTGCCAGATGTCGCCAGTTTAAAACACTGAGTCTGCCTGCCATGAAAAAAGGCCACAGTATGTGGCCTTTTTAATTCAAGCGAGCAGGCTAGCCGCTAGTCTTTTAAATCTTGCTCCCAAGCATTGCCATAAATTTTGCCATTGCGCGACAAGATAAACATTTGGTACATGCAAACACACCACATATACGTAGACGCCAAGCTATAGCCTATGCCGCCAATGATGGTCAGCCAAGCAAAGTTAGGCGTTAATTTGGTCAGCCACCAAGACAAAATATCTAAAATCAAAAAGCCAAATGGAAAAGCGATGGCGAGTATTTTGAGTGTTTTAGGCACATTGACGGCAAAACTGAAAATAAAGCCAATAAAAAAGAAGATAAAACTAATGCCAAATAAGTGAATATGTGACACACGGGTTAAGCTGGTAAAGCTTGCACCTTCGCCGGTGGCGGCTACTTTTTGTACTTCTTCAAAGTTGTTAAAGTTGGGAATATTAGGCACCACGCTGTGACACATCACACAATGTTGTGCAAACACACCTTTAAAATGCGCATCCCAATCTTCTTTGGGGGCACCTTTGTGCACCCATTTAATAATGTCTGCCCGCACAGCATCAGGGGCATTGGCTTTCATCGAGCCGTTTAATTTGCTTTCTAATAAACTATGGGTGCGGTCGCCATAATAGCTGTAGACAATATCGTTTTTGGATAAGCCTACTTTGCCATCGGCCATACCGTGGGTGAGCATAATTTGTAAGCCAGCCATGGCTAAGCCCACACCGATGACCAGCAGATAGCCAGCAAACAGCGCTTTAATGGGCGCAGGCATATTAGGTAGATTAAACCAAGCGAGATTGGCGGGTACAGATTTCATATGATTGTCCAGAATAGATAAAACAGATTAACGCTGTGAGCATAACATTCTTGGCTTATTAAATAAACTGACAAACAGGACGATTAATTGCGCTTAAATGCTCTGTTTAAATAGCTTGCGCAAGGCTAACTGCTATAATTTTGCTTTTACTTTACAGCTCACACTCTTATGCGTCTCGTTGTGCAAGGCCGCGCCATTAGCGTCGCCCATCTTACCCATATTCACAGATTAGTCGGCGGCAATACGCAGTTTATGCAAATTGCCGAATTTGCTTATTATTTGCCTACCCAATCTAACGACATAGCTACAGTGCAAGCGTTTTGTGCTGAACAGCACATAGATTGCGCCTTAGTGCCAGATGCGCAGCGCTTGCAACAGTTTGGTTGCTGCGTGATGGACATGGACTCCACCTTGATTGCCATTGAGTGCATAGACGAAATTGCCGACATGATGGGTATCAAGCCGCAGGTGTCGGCCATTACTGAGGCCGCTATGAGGGGTGAGCTAGATTTTGCCGCCAGCCTGAAAGCACGGGTGGCTTTATTGAAAGGCTTGCCAGAGGCCGATTTACAACGCGTGATTGATGAGCGCTTGAAGCTGAATCCTGGCGCACAGGCGTGGATAGCGGCCTGCAAAGCGCACAATATCAAAACCATGGTCGTTTCGGGTGGTTTTACTTTTTTTGCCGAGCATGTCAAAAACCTTTTGGGTTTAGATTATGCCGTATCCAATACCTTAGAAATTATCGATGGCAAACTGACGGGTAATATTGTTGGCGATATTGTCGACGCCGACCGTAAAGCCTTGGAGCTGACCAAGTTGCGCGATCGTTTAGGCTTAACGCAAGCGCAAACCATTGCTGTGGGGGATGGCGCTAATGATTTGAAAATGATGGCGGTGGCAGGTGTCGGCGTTGCTTATCATGCTAAGCCAGTGGTGCAAGCACAAGCCAGCTATGCGCTAAATTTTAATGGCTTGGATGGTATTGCTAATTTGTTTACAGCGTGATGGTTTGTAAAAATGACTACACGCGTATTTAGTACGTTCACGCAACACTCAGCGAATCACTGCTTAACGTTAGAGCAAGGCCAACTCATCTTCGCTAAATCCTGCCTTGCGTCTGGCCTCCAGATTAAATGGTGGGCGTAACTTAGGCGCCTGGTATTGCAGGCGCAGTGCCTCAAAGGTAGCAATCGGTGCTAGATTGCGTTGCGCGCATAACCAGTTAAACCAAGTATTGCCGATGGCTACATGGCCAATTTCATCACGCAGAATAATGTCTAAAATGTCTGCGGCTGCCAGATCGCCCGCTTGTGCCAGCTTATTGCGCAACGCAGGGTTGGCATCTAAGCCTCGCGCTTCCATGGTACGCGGCACCAACGCCATGCGCGCCAATACATCGTCTTTGGTTCTATCGACCATTTCCCATAAACTGTTATGGCCATCAAAATCGCCATATTCAAACCCTAAGCTGTGTAAATGCGCATTCAGTAAGCTGAAATGATAAGCCTCTTCTGCCGCTACTTGTAACCAGTCGGCATAATATTGCGCGGGCATATCGGCAAAGCGCCAAATGGCATCCAGCGCTAAATTAATGGCGTTAAACTCAATATGCGCCAATGCATGCACCAGCGCGGCACGCCCTTCTACGGTGCGCATGGAGCGCTTTTTGACGGTGAGTGGTGATACCAATAGTGGTTTGTGTGGGCGACCGGGAATACTCAAAAGCGCGGTTGATTTTTGTGCCAGTGGCGCATCCGCGTCTATTTGATTGGATAATTGCGCTAGCGCGACTATTTGCTCCGCCATCGGCGCGTTAGCGTCTAGGCGTATCTCATTGATTAGCCACGCTTTATACAGTTGAATCACGCCATTGGCTTTATGGGTGGGGTCGCAAGCAGTCAGCCAATTAAGCGCCGCTTGCCGTAATTCAACGGCGTCTAATAAACATTGATGGATGGACATGATAGAAATTTGCGCTAATGATGATTGCCATCACTTAGCGATGGCATAACGTTAGTAGGCAGTCAAACACAAGCATAGGCTTACTTTTCTATAGGTAAGAACACCAACTCGCCTTTTTTCATCAGCGGTACCATCAAATATCTGCCATCATGGCTGAGTGCAATGTCAGCCGAGCTGGTGAGGCCGCTGTGAATTAAGCGTGCTTTGCTGGCGCTCACTTGATTTATCACGCCGTTTTGCCAATCACTAATATAGAGTTTGCCTTGTTTGGTTTTGACGATGCCATCGCCACCACCAAAGCCACTGGCCAGCTCAGTCATTGCGCCGTTGGCTAAATTGATGCGATACAAAATACCAGAGGCAAAATCCACAGATAACAGATTATTGCGGCCTTCAAATAGCAAGCCATTGGGTGCTAACACTTCCGCTTGCTTGCTGTCGGCTATGGTCGTCAGCGTTTTATCTGGCGTAATTTTATAGATGGCGCCACCAGATTTTAAATCACCACTGTCAGTCACATACAAATTGCCAGCAGGGTCGGTTTCTAAGTCATTGAGAAATTGTGGTTTTTTAGGAAAAGCTTTAGCGTCTATAAACACGGTTGCCTTACCGTCTGCATCCACTGCCCAAATCTTGCTTTTGTCCGCCACGTACAAAGTACTGCCTATCATGGCTAAGCCTTTAGGGTCATCCAAGCCTTTGGCAAACACGGTAATGTTGCCTTTTTTGTCGACTTTGCTGATTTGTCCATCGCCATTTTTGTCAAATTCGTTGATTTCAGAAATATAAATATTGCCTTGTTTGTCCTGAATCACCGATTCTGGTGATTTGAGGCCGGTAATATTGGTGGGTAAAACATCTTTAGCTTGGGCGCCATAAGCGCTCATTAAGGCCAGCATTAGCAGTATTGTTTTCATTGTCTTTGTGCTCTATTCTGAAAGTTAAAAAATATAATTAAGGGATTCATTAAGCTAGTAATATAACTTGCTAACCGGTAGTTCATCTAAGGCCGGACAAATGGTTTCGACCTGTTTGGCTTGCGTGGTTTGCAAGCTATTGACAAATACAGCGTCCTTTTCTAACGCTGTAATCACTTTATCCATGGCTTTAACGTAGGCTTTTTCCATATAAAAAGTAGGCGTGGCGTTTAAATCGCCCACTTGTTGCGCTTGCTTTTTAATTTTTAACATGGCCGGTTCTAGATTATTGCTGCCGCCAGACTGCGTATACGCTTTAGCAATTATTTCAGCATGAAACACTTTTAACTGTGGGTTATAGAACATATGCGGCTCTAGCTGCAACACCAGTGTTGCATTTTTAGCTTGATTACACCATTGCACGTGTTCAAAGCGCTTACTTAAGCGGGCAAGGGCTACTTTTTGCGCCAGCGGCCCTTTCATATGCCACACATCTAAATAGGGGTGCAGCAAGCGGGTGGGGTGGTCGTAATGCATTTGCGCAATATGCACCGCCATATTGCCCTGTAGTTTAGGCGCAGCGGTTTCAGCCAGTACGGGCGCGCTCCACAAGGTGACGCATAATAAAGGAATTAAATAGTTCATGTGAGTGCTTTCTATGTAAATACGTATTAAGTGCTTAATCCTATGTTGGACTGGCTTGGTAGGTAATTTTATAAATATAGCCGGTGCGGTCATCCGATACATACAGCGCGCCATCTGGCCCCACCGCGACATCGACAGGCCTACCCCAAGCCGATAGTCCTTCTAACCAACCCGTGACAAACGGTTCCACTGCAATCGGTAGATTATTTTTAAACTTGACCCGTACCAGCGCGTAACCACTTGGGTCTTTGCGGTTCCATGAGCCATGTAAAGCCACAATCGCGTCAGATTGATAAGCGCTAGGAAACTGGCTTTTATGTAAAAAGCTCAAGCCTATAGGGGTAGAATGTGAGGTAAAGGTGATAGCTGGCGGCGTAGCTGATAGGCAAAAATCTTGATCAGCGGCAAAATTGGGGTCTGCTGTCATACTATTAAGATTGCTAGGGTTACCCCAGCAATGCGGCCAGCCATAATGTTGCCCAGGTTTGATTTTATTTAAATGTTCAGGCGGTAAGTCATCGTTGACTGGTCCATTTTTACGGTCAGACCGATTATCTGCCCCTTCGTTGGTGGCAAAAAACTCAGCGGTGACCGGATGCCAAGCAAAGCCCTGACTATTGCGTAAACCTTTAGCCCAGACCGCACTTTGGGTATGCCGCCCTAGTGTTGTAATCTGGCCTGCTGGCTGACCGTCTAGCGTGTAGCGTAAAATAGTGGCGCGCATGGGGTCATCTTCTACACACACATTACAACTAGAGCCTACATTTAAATATAAATAGCCATCTGGCCCTAGCCGTATGGTTTTTAGCGTATGTCCTCCAGAGGGCAGGTTGGTGATAAAGGGTCGCGGTAACGACCAAATACCATTGACTTGTGTCAGTTTGACGATGCTGTCTTGATTAGCAATTAACATGTCATTGCCAACAAACGTCAGGCTATTGGGCGCGTTTAAGTTACGCGCCACTTCTATCGGCGTTTCTGCTATGCCGTCTTTATTGCTATCGGGAATCATCACTACTTTATTGGTCGTGGCCAGTGCCACATACAAATTGCCGTTTTGGTCAAAACTCATCATGCGTGGTTGGCCAAAACGCGCATTCAGCTGACTGTAGACTTGTATGGAGAAGCCTGCGGGTAACTGTAGCTTTTTAAGTTGTGATTCGTGATTAAGCGTACGCGCCTGCGCAACTACATACAGGCTGCATAACACTAGCGTGGCCAGTAATCCTAATTTGCTGCGTCTTTTCAATCGATACTCCAAAGTGGATGGATACGGTGCATTAAACTAGACTTTCATAAGGCATGTATTGCATTAAGTCAGCACATCCGACCACATGTTATTGGCCCAAGCCGTCGCAAATTGGCCCTCTTGCGCTGTGGGCTTGGCCGATACTCCGCCACCATCTGCCGCTATCATGGCTTTTTTTGCTGCATCGTAACGGTAGACATGCGCCACATGGATGGCCTGTGTATTATCGACAAAGCTATAGCAAGTATTGGCAAATACTGGTTGTGCGTCAGGCGCGTTGCCACTCATTAAATCAACTATTGCGGCAGCACACACTTTGGCTTGTGAGGTCGCCATATGCGCAGATTTTGGCAAGCCCGCCGACACGCTATCGCCTATAACATGGATATTGGGACTGAGTGCTGAGGCGTACGTTAAGAAATCCACTTCGCACCAGCGCTTGTCGATATTGTTTAGCCCCGCCATTTGTGCAGGTTTACCCGCCAATTGCGGTGGGATGACATTCAACACATCGGCTTTGACACGTTCAAAATCAGTGGTCACCATTTTACTGGCAATATCGACAGCGCTGATTTCGTTGTTGGGTCTATAGTCTATGATGCCTGCATAAGGCTCATTAAACACCTGTGTAAACAGGCCTTTTTTAGAGGTGATTTCTGGGTTGGCATCCAGCACAATCACTTTGCTGTTGGGTTTGTGCGTTTTAAAATAACTGGCTACTTGGCAAGCGCGTTCATATGGACCAGGGGGACAACGGTAGGGCGCTTTGGGGATGGTCATGACAAATACGCCACCGTTGGGCATGGCTTCTAATTGCTGACGCAAGTTGACGGTTTGCCATCCCGCTTTCCACGCGTGCGGAATGTGTTGCTGGGCTTGCGGCGCAGCTAATGCAGTTAAATGGCCATAATCAAAATCGACACCCGGCGCGACAATCAGCCTGTCATAGCGCATCTCTCCGCGCTTCATCATCACTTTTTGCGCATCGGTGTCGATGCTCATCACTTCATCGCGCACCCACTGTATGTCATGGTTTTTTTGCACCAAATCATAGTTGAAGGTCAGGTCGTTGATGCTTTTGCTACCGCCCAATACTAAGTTGCTCATGGGGCAAGAGACAAACTGGCTAGATTTTTCTATCACTACCGTTTCAATATTGCCTAAACTCCACATGCGGATATATTTGGCCGCTGTGGTGCCAGCATAGCCACCACCAATAATTACCACGCGCCCCAATGGCGGCTTGCGCCCTAGCGCAACACTAGGCTGACTTGCCAACAGGACGCCAGCAGCGGCTGCTAGTTTTAAAAAGTGACGCCGCGGATTGCTGATAGCCGAGTTAGTCATGATCGGCCTGCAGTGTTTGTGATTTCAGTTCAGTAGGGTTGAAGCGTTTTTGCTGCGCAAAATACGTGGCCAGTAGATTAATTTCATCTACGCTTAACCCTTTGGCGTGGTGGTGCATCACAGTGGGGTTGCCTTCACCTTGTTGATAGGCCAGCATATGCGTCACAAAGTAGCCAACATCTAAACCAGCCAAAGATGGCGTAATGCTTACGCTATTACCTTGTGTGCCATGACAGGCCGCGCAAGAAGCAGCGATGATACGAATATGGGAGGGCGAGCTGAGGCGGTTTGGGGGGGCCACCACCTCTGCAGCATGAGCCACTGAGGTGGTGGTGAGGTACATTAAAAAGCAATGGTAAATTAGCTTTAACATGGCTTGAGTGTACATCAAGTTGACCATGTTTAAACGTGTTGTAGGTTCGGGTGATGAGATAACATCACACCATTGACCTTAGAAACATTGCTCTTTGCAGCCGTCTTCTGAAACGCCCAGTGATTGTAATAATTTCACCATGTTTTCAGCGCGGGGCCCTTCATCTTTCATCACGCGTATCAGTGACACATCGCCCTTCATTTTGATGTTTACATCAGCGCCTTTGGCTGCGAGATACTTGACGATGTCTTCATAACCATCAAACGCAGCTAAGTGAAACGCTGTCATTTTGCTGGCTGGATGGGCATAGTTTAAATCAGCGCCTTTTTCTACCAAGTATTTGACTGTATCTAATTTGCCTTTAGTGGCGGCCATTTGCAACGGCTCCCAAGCAAAGAATTTTTCGTTGACCAATTTAGGATCAGCATCGACATATTTCTTCACCACTTTAGTATTGCCGTCACCTAATGCCTCGGTAAACTCAATATATTGCTCGTCGGTTAACCCGGCAAAGCTGCTCATAGAAAAACTTAAGGCGAGGACTGCAAATAAAGCTTTAAACATATTCATACTGAGTGATCTCCAACTTTTATAATTAAAATAATGGTGCAAATAAACTAATTTTATTTATCACCGCTTACCTGCATCTAAGCGATGAACGTTCTTGCATTGCGGAACATGCGCATCCAAGGACCATCTTCTAGCCAGTCATCTGGCCGCCATGAATGTTGTACCGCCCTAAACACCCGCTCAGGATGAGGCATCATAATACTAAAACGCCCATCGGTGGTGGTAAATCCTGTTACTCCTTGTGGTGATCCATTTGGGTTAAACGGGTACACCTCAGTGGGCGTTGACGCATGGTCGATAAACCGCATCGTCACCAGTTTCTTGGCTAACACACTTGTGACAGCGCTTTCATCAGAAAATTCCGTAAAACCTTCACCGTGTGCAACGGCAATGGGCATGCGGCTTCCAGCCATACCATTAAAAAATATCGACGGCGATTCTAACACTTCGACCATGGCTAAACGCGCTTCAAACTGCTCAGACTTATTGCGCACAAAATGCGGCCAGTGCTCACTGCCTGGGATAATGCTATGCAAGTTACTCATCATCTGGCACCCATTACACACGCCTAAGGCAAACGAATCGCTGCGATTAAAGAAAGCGCTGAACTCATCGCGGGCACGGCTATTGAATAAAATAGATTTAGCCCAACCTTCGCCAGCCCCTAATACATCGCCATACGAGAAACCACCACACGCCACTAAGCCGGCAAAGTCTTTCAGCGAGACGCGACCAGCAATCACATCGCTCATATGTACGTCTACACTGCTAAAGCCAGCGCGATTAAACGCTGCCGCCATTTCGGTTTGGCCATTGACGCCTTGCTCACGTAATACCGCCATTTTGGGTTTAGCCGCTAAGTTAAGATAAGGTGCGCTGATGTTGTCATTGAGATTAAAACTCAAGTGCGCATGCATACCTGCATCTGTGGTGTTTAAAATACGGTCGTACTCTTGTTGTGCACACACTGGATTATCGCGCAGGCTTTGCATATGGTAGGTGGTTTCTGACCACATGCGGTGCAGGTTGACGCGGGTATCGCTATAAATCACGCCACCTTTGGTGATGACGATGTCGTGACTTAATGTGACTTTGCCGATGTGATATGCGCAGTCTTCAAGGGCTCGGTTAAGCTGAATGAGCACGGCTGCTGCGTCAGTGCTACGCACTTGAATCACCGCGCCCAACTCTTCATTAAATAGCGTACTGATGATATCACCCGGCACATTATCTAAATCTACCGCTACACCACAGTGACCAGCAAACGCCATTTCGCTCAGTGTGGTAAACAGGCCACCATCGCTACGGTCGTGATACGCCAATAGCAGTCCGGCGGCATTTAAAGATTGAATCTGCCTGAAAAAGGTTTTTAATTGTGCGGGATTATCCACATCTGGCGCGGTATCACCTACTTGGTTATACACTTGTGCCAAGGCGGAGCCACCCATGCGATTTTTACCATTGCCTAAATCGATTAAGATCAGTTCAGTGTCACCGAGGTCTTGATTCGCGAGCTCGGTGCGCAGCTGCGGCGTAAGCGTTTTACGCGCATCTAAGGTATTGGCAAACGCGGTCACCACCAATGAAATCGGCGAAGTCACAGCTTTGCTTTGCTCACCGTCCTGCCATACCGTTTTCATGCTCATGGAATCTTTGCCCACCGGTATGCTAATTCCCAATGCTGGGCATAGTTCCATGCCAACAGCTTTCACCGTGGCAAATAAGGCCGCATCCTCACCCGCATGGCCAGCGGGCGCCATCCAGTTGGCCGATAGTTTTAAATTGCTAAGGTCATCAATATAAGCCGCTGCAATATTAGTAATCGCCTCACCTATCGCCATGCGACCAGAAGCGGGCGCGTCAATTAAGGCCAGTGGTGCTTTTTCACCAATGGCAAACGCCTCGCCCACATTAGTTTCATAGCCGGCTAGCGTTACCGCCACATCGCTGACTGGCACTTGCCATGGCCCGACCATTTGATCACGCGCAATTAAACCTGTCACTGAGCGGTCACCGATGGTAATCAAAAAGGTTTTGTCGGCCACGCCCGGTAAGCGCAATACGCGAGCCACGGCTTCATGTAAATCGATGCGTGTGGTGTCAAAAGCACTCAGATTTTTTGGCACACTTTTCACGTCACGCGTCATTTTAGGTGGCTTGCCAAGTAAAACGGAAAGCTCCATATCGACAGGGTTATTGTTAAAGTGACTGTCAGCTACCGTTAAATGACGGGCTTCCGTAGCCACGCCGACCACTGCAAACGGGCAGCGCTCACGCACGCAGATTTCTTCAAATAACGGCAAATGTTCTTGCGATACCGCCATCACATAACGCTCTTGCGCCTCATTGCTCCAAAGTTCACGCGGACTCATGCCGGGCTCTTCGTTATGCACATCGCGCAGTTGAAACACCGCACCCACTTTGGCATCGTTGACTAACTCTGGAAACGCATTAGAAATACCACCGGCGCCTACGTCATGGATACTTAAAATTGGATTGTTGTCGCCCAATTGCCAGCAACGGTCTATCACTTCTTGCGCGCGACGTTGTAATTCGGGGTTGCCACGTTGTACTGAATCAAAGTCTAAGTTTTCGGTGTTAGCCCCAGTATCCATACTGCTGGCTGCACCGCCGCCCAAGCCTATTAACATAGCAGGGCCACCCAGTTGTATCAGCGCAGCCCCAGCTGGAATACTATGTTTATGCGAGTGACTATCCGCAATATTGCCCAAGCCGCCTGCCAACATAATCGGTTTATGGTAGCCGCGCACTTCGCTATTACCCGCGCTATCTAGTGTGGCCAATTCAAAGGTACGGAAATAACCGGCAATATTAGGCCGCCCAAATTCATTGTTATACGCCGCGCCACCCAGAGGGCCATCGGTCATAATTTGTAGCGGTGTGGCAATACGGCTA
>DASWSZ010000032.1:0-15966 GCA_036402395.1 Methylophilus sp. | reverse complement strand
GCCCACGCAACCATTGATCGTCTGACACCAGCTCGCTGATATTATTAATTAGCAATTTTAATAAGCGTAACAAGTCTTGTTTGATGCCCTCTTCGTTGGCCCCTATCAACTCCACGCGTACCAACAGCGCTCTAAATTGCTTGGCCATAAATTGCCAATCTTTTAATTTGCGCGCTTTTTCAGTCAATACGGCAATTTCATACGCTTCTTCTTTAAGCTCTGGGTAGCCATCTAAGCGAGGAATCAAGCCGTGATTCAAAGACTGTTTAAGCATCTCTTGCAATACTTGAAAGGTCTCATGAAACTGTTGTGTCTCAGCAGGGGCTGGGTTGAGCATCTCGCTAAATTTGCTGTCCAGCTTTTGCATTAAGGATTTTGGTTCAGCAGACACGGCATCATTGGCCGCAGCAGCCTCGCCTTCGGTCAATGCTTGTGCCGCAAGATTGGAGTCTGCACTCGCCCAGCTATTGGCTAAATTAGTAAGTTTTTCAGCCAGTTTGGCATCGCTACCAAAATTAATCAGCACGCGCTCCAGTGTTTCTTTTTTTCTGGCCGGGTCTATGCCTACACGTTTGGCATCCCAACCTCGCATCAAATTGCGGATGGCATCTGGCCATTGTTTGGATTGCGCGACGCTGGCATCCATGCCTTCATTCAGCACTTCTGCCAAACCTGTCCAGTTATCCTGCTTTAATAATTTTTCCCAGCGGTTAATCCAATTGGCTTGTTCGGTACTTTCATTCGGTAACTGCTTAAGGGCTTTACGTATGGCATTGTTTAACGATTCTTTGTTTGGCACACCGGCAATTTCGTTGTAAATCATTTCATAATTGCCAGGTGTAGGCTCGACGCGGCGTAGCGCCATTTGTTTAATGGTTTCACGCGCAATGTCAGGCGCTGATGTGATTTTCTTTGTAGGTGTAGTGTTCGCCATTAAACTTATCTGTAGTTACCCAGCAAAATGTTGATATTCATGCTTATTTTCGCTTGATATAGCGCCAATCAATTGCCGTATGAAACCTTGATTTACCGGTCTATTTATTTATTTAAGGCATAGGTGATTGAAGATGCTAGCGCTGCAACCCAGCGCACTTGGTAAGAAAAATTACGCGCTAGATGCGGGCGATTACCGCAAACTGTTGTAAAATGCTGTTTGGCGGGCCTCCCCGCATTGTAAAGTAGCCAATCTGGTCAGGTGCGGAAGCAAGCAGCCACAACTATTGAGCAAGTGCCGGGGGTTTGGCTCGCCTCCTATTTAACGCATCGTAATCATTGCGCATGTGTCGTTCTACTTCAGGTGCCTAGCTATTTGAGTGGCACACCTCGTCGTTGTATATGGTATTTATCTCTATTGCTTGCAGCTACTATCGAGTTAATCCACCTGGCGTCGTCACTATTCAAAAGCATGTTTGGTCAAAAGCATGTTAGGCAAAATTTTATGATAAAAATACAAGACGATAAGTGTGTTTTAAGCTAAAGTCTCGCTTATGTCATATCAAGTCCTGGCCCGCAAATGGCGGCCAAAATCTTTCAGCACATTGGTCGGTCAAGACCATGTCGTGCGCGCACTGAGCAACGCCTTAGAACAACAACGGTTACATCATGCTTACCTGTTTACTGGCACGCGCGGTGTAGGTAAAACCACCATTGCCCGTATCTTGGCAAAATCGCTTAATTGCGAAACCGGTATCACCGCCACGCCGTGTGGCGTGTGTAATGCCTGCACAGAAATTGACAAAGGACGCTTTATTGATTTGATAGAAGTGGATGCCGCCAGTAATACGCAGGTGGACGCCATGCGCGAGCTATTGGATAACGCCCAATACGCACCTACGGCTGGCCGCTTTAAAGTCTATATCATTGATGAAGTGCATATGCTGTCTAAAAGTGCCTTTAACGCTATGTTAAAAACGCTGGAAGAACCGCCTGCCCACGTTAAGTTTATCTTAGCCACCACCGACCCACAAAAAGTACCAGTCACCGTATTGTCGCGTTGCTTGCAATTTAACTTACGGCAAATGGCCAGCAGTACCATCGTCGAACACTTACAAAATGTATTAGGTGATGAACAGATTAGCTTTGAAGCGCCCGCCATCCATTTAATTGCGCGTGCCGCCGCCGGTAGTATGCGTGATGCACTGTCATTAACAGACCAAGCCATTGCTTATGGCAACCAAACGGTGAATGAGGCAGAAGTCCGCAGCATGTTAGGCGCCATCGACCAAAGCTACTTGTATGAAATGTTGTATGCCCTATTGGCGCAAGACAGCGCCACGCTGATAGACAAAGCCAAACAAATGGATGCACGCAGCATTGCCTTTGAAGCGGCGCTGAACGATTTAGCCGGTTTGTTGCATCAGATTGCGATTATCCAAAGCAGCCCGACTAGCTTGGCCAATGACATGCCAGAACGCGCCACTTTATTGGAGTTGGCCGCAAAAATTCCAGCAGAAACCTTGCAGCTGTATTACCAAATCTGCATATTAGGCAGGCGAGATATTGGCTTGGCGCCAGACGAATATGCAGGCTTTACCATGACGCTATTACGCATGCTTGCATTTACGCCTACTGAGCAATTAAGCGTGCATAAGCCAGCAGTGAAAGCTGAATCAGAAATAAAACCTGCCATGCAAACGAGGGCGGCAAACGCCTTGGCTACAAATACTGTGCCTGTAAGTGCATTGCCCATGAGCCCTATTTCTACAAGTACAGGGCAAGTTGAATATGCCACATCAACAGCCGTGCCTGTGGTTAATGCAGTTGAGCCAGCGTTAAGTAACTCACCTGAAGTGACAGCGCCAGTTAGCGCTACCAATCAGATCGCTGAGCAAGCAACCGACACAGAGCTCAAATCTACAGAGTATCGTAGCTTTAATGGCGATTGGCGTGGCTTGGTAGAAAGTCAGCTAAAACTAGGCTTAGCACGTGCCTTAGCACAGAATTGTGAAATGATTGCTTACGATGAAGACAGCATTACGCTTAAAGTATCGGACGCGCAAAAACATCTGGCCAGCCCAAATTATCAAAGCAAATTAAACGAAGCGATTAACCAGCATTTTGGTCGCAAAATTAAGCTGCAATTTGAAGTCGGTCAAGTCGCCAATACGCCTGCCAAACAAAATGCCGAAGAAAAGGCTACGTTACAATCCAATGCGGAAACAGCCATTCTGCAAGATGATTTTGTTCTGGCCTTGGTCAACGACTTTGGCGCAACCATTATCCCCAATTCAATTAAACCCATTCAATAAGTCTAGATAAGGAGCACACGATGATGAAAGGTGGCATGGGCAATATGATGAAGCAAGCGCAAGCAATGCAAGCCAATATGCAAAAAGCGCAAGCTGAATTAGCCAATACCGAAGTAGAAGGCACAGCCAGCAATGGTATGGTGAACATTATTATGACCTGTGGTCATGATGTAAAACGTGTCACCATCGCTGACGCGGCGATGGACGACAGAGAAACCTTGGAAGATTTAATATTAATTGCCTTAAAAGACGCCAAAGCCAAAGTGGAAGCGACCTCAGCCGCGCGCATGAGCAGCGTGATGCCAGCTGGCTTTAAAATGCCGTTTTAATTGAAGTACCTCTTAGCTAAAAATCTTGTGTGAAAAACCCACCTGCGCTTGAGCAATTGATAGACTCGCTACGCTGTTTACCCGGCGTTGGGCCTAAATCTGCCTTGCGCATGGCCTATCATTTATTACAGCGCGATAGAAAAGGTGCAGGCAAACTCGCGCTGTCGCTCAATACTGCGTTAGATACCATAGGCCATTGTCAGCTGTGTAATACCTTTAGCGAGCAGCCGATTTGTCCGTTGTGTAGCTCAGAAAAGCGTGAACCGTCCATGCTATGCGTGGTGGAAATGCCCACCGATTTAATGATGTTGGAGCAAACACAATCCTACAACGGCATGTACTTTGTGCTAATGGGCAGGCTGTCACCCTTGGATGGCATAGGGCCTAAAGAAATTAACTTAGATAAACTCATTAAACGGGCGCAAGACGGGATTGTATCTGAGGTGATATTGGCCACCAACTACACCAGCGAGGGCGAGGCCACGGCGCATTACATCAGCCAGCTGCTTAAATCACGCGGCATGCAAGTCAGCCGTATTGCGCGCGGCTTACCTATGGGTGGCGAGATTGAGTATGTCGATAGCGGCACTTTGGCAACTGCGATTATGGAACGTAAAAGCGTCAGCTAATAAACTAGTTTTAAAATAGCTACTTAAATGAGCTTTTACACATATAAGTACTTGTTTTATGGCTTAAAGCAAACCAATAATGTCCTGTGGTGAGTCCACCATAAAATTAGCACCCCATGTGTCTGGTTGATCTGATTGACTAATATAGCCAAACAAAGCCACCGCAGTTTGCATGCCGGCTGCCCTGCCCGCTTCAATATCGCGCTCGGCATCACCCACATACAAACATTGTGCTGGTTGCACGCCAATTTGCTGACAAGCCAGCAACAACGTCGCGGGAGAAGGTTTAGGCTTCGCTGCATCATCGCCACTCACCACACTTGCAGCGCGCACATCTAAGCCCATGCTTTTGACTAACGGCTTGGTAAAGCGGCTGGGTTTGTTAGTGACGATACCCCAATGCAAGTCTTTCTGCTCTAGGTGTGTTAATACCTCTGCCATGCCGTCAAACAAACATGGGCTACGGGTAAATACTTGGTCATAAATGGCTAAATATTCATCGCGCATACTGATAAATTGCGCATCGTCTGGCGTAATACCAAAGCCTAAGTGTAATAAACCCTTAGAACCATGCGAGGCATACGGGCGAATCTCGTCGTCAGGCACTGGCGCTTTACCATGCCGTTGCAATTGAATATTCAAGGCATAGCCTAAATCTGGCGCGGTATCGACTAGGGTACCGTCTAAATCAAACAATACGGTGGTAATCATGCAGCGCGTACCGCATGCATTAAATAATTCACACTTACATCGCTGTCTAACCAGTAATGTTTGGTGAGTGGGTTATAACTCATGCCGATTTGACCGACCAAGTCTAGATTGGCATTGCGCATAAAGCCGGCCAACTCGGACGGTTTGATAAATTTAGCGTAATCGTGTGTGCCGCGTGGCAACATGTTGAGCACATACTCTGCGCCAATGACAGCAAATAAATAGGATTTAGGGTTGCGGTTGAGCGTAGAGAAAAACAAATGCCCACCCGGTTTAACCAACTGAGCACACGCGCGTATGATACTGGCTGGATCTGGCACATGCTCAAGCATTTCAAGGCAAGTCACTACGTCATAGCTTGCCGGCTGTTGTTGCGCCAAGTCTTCCACTGAAATTAATCGATAATCTACTGCCACACCGGTTTCTAAGCTATGTAATTTGGCTACATTAAGCGCTTTTTCGCCTAAATCGATGCCCGTCACTTGCGCACCTTTGACAGCCATAGACTCAGACAAAATGCCACCACCACAGCCGACGTCAAGCACCAATTTGCCTGCTAATGAGACCGCTTGGTCTATGTAGTTGAGGCGTAATGGATTAATGTCATGTAGCGGCTTAAATTCACTATTTTTATCCCACCACTTATGCGCTAACTCACTGAATTTATTCAGTTCTGCTGTTTCAAAATTTGCCATATACTTTTCTTTATTAAATTAATGGTGACCACTTAATTGACTTTGCCACTTGAGAGCGATGTCTGCCAACTCGCGTGGCTCTACATGGCTAAACACACCTGCCGTATCACTAGGCTTGTGGTATTTCAACTCGCCATTGACCCATACATGGGTCACATGCTCGCGGCCCGCCACATACACCAGATGTGATACTGGGTCGTAGCATGGCTGTAGCTGCATATCACTTAGTTTAATCGCGGTTAAATCCGCTAACTTGCCTACTTCTATCGAACCTATCTGATGCTCCAAACCTAGCGCTTTTGCACCGTTAATCGTGGCCATTTCCAATGCACGGTGGGCCGATACTGCTGTGGCATCGCCACTCTGGCCTTTGGCTAACAGCGCGGCCAAACGCATCTCGGCAAACATATCCAAACGGTTATTGCTGGCTGCACCATCTGTGCCTAAACCAATATTAATGCCTAGTTGCGCACATGCTGCTATTGGCGCAATACCACTGGCAAGTTTAAGATTGGATGTTGGACAATGCACAATATGACAGCCATAATCAGCTAACAGTTGCCTATCTGCCTCAGTTAAATGGACACAGTGTGCCAAAGTAATACGTGCACCTAATAGCCCCAAATTGGCCAATCTAGTAATAGGATTTAAACCATACAAGCGCTTACTTTCTGCTACTTCAAACGCCGTTTCATGTAAATGCGTATGTAAACCAATGTCCAACTGCTCAGCTAGGGTATTGATTTTTATAAAAGTATCATCACTAACCGTATAGGGAGCATGTGGCGCAAAACTAAAACTAATTAATGGCGCTGTTTTGTAGCGGTCTCTAACATCCGTGCCTTTGGCAATATAACTTGCAGCATCGCTGGCATATTGGGTTGGAAACTCAAGCACAACTAATCCGATATTGGCGCGCATACCGATTTGCTGGGTTGCTTGTATGGCCGCTTCGGGATAAAAATACATATCATTAAAGGTGGTTACCCCACCACTTAACATTTCAGCACACCCTAATAATGTGCCATCACGGACAAAATTAGGTGTCAAAAACTGTTGTTCAGCTGGCCAGATATGTTGTTCTAACCATGGCATCAATGCCACATCGTCTGCTAGACCACGCATTAAACTCATGGCTGCATGGGTGTGTAAGTTAATTAGACCCGGCATCAGCACATGCTCATCCAACACTACAGTTTCATGGGCTTGATAGCGTTGTGCCAATAGTGCATATGGGCAAATATCGATTATATGCCCTTGATTAATCACCACCGAATGCTGTTCTAGTAATGTATCTTGTGGCACGATGGGTAACAGCCAACGCGGCTTAATAATAAGGTCAACGGTTTGCATCATGACCAGATTATAACGTTTATTGATAGCATGATAGGCAAGCTTAGTCGCAAAATTCCATGCAATCTCAAATTTTCGCGTAATCCAACGGCAGAAATAAAAAAGCCTCGCTAGGCGAGGCTTTTTAAGCTTAAACTAAAGAATTAGCTTAAGTGTTGCTTAGTTACAACCAGATTCAACTGAACGTGTTGCTTCAATTTCAACACGACGGTTAGGTGCTAAGCACTCAATCGTTGCTTTGCGGCCTTTAACACCGTCACACGCAACTTTTGGTACTGATTCGCCCATACCTACAGCCACTAAACGACTAGCATCAATACCTTGACTGATAATATAGTCACGTACTTGGTTTGCGCGTTTTTCTGATAGTTTTTGGTTGTAAGCTTCGCTACCTAAACGGTCAGTATGGCCTACCACTTTAACAGAAGCAATGATTGGGTTTTCTTTCATTTTTGCAATCACTTCGGTATCAAGCACGCTGGTATCAGCCAATGTTGCTTTGTCAAACGCAAACAATTTTTCAGCATCAATGGTAATTGTTTCTACTTTTGGCTCACATTTCACTGGCTCAGCTACTGGCGCTGGTTCTGGTGTTGGCTCTGGAGCAGCAGCAATTGGTGCTGGCTCTGGTGCGGCCTCAGCCACTACTGGAGCTGGTGCGCCAAAACGGAAGATACCACCTAAGTTAAATAATGTGTTGCCAATAGTACCATCTGCATCCACAGTACCCGCAGCATTTCTAGCTTCTGATCTACTCCATTGGTGACGTAAGTCAGCTTGGATACCAATTTTGTCGTTAAACAAATATTGTGCACCAAAGCCTAAACCAGCCAACCATGAAGTTTTTGCTTTGTCAGTTAAACCAACACCGTTGTAATCTAAGTTGTTACGTGCAGCACCAATACCCGCTAATAAGAATGGACGGAATTTGTCACGACTTAACATGTACAAAGCATCTAAACCTAAAGTAGTTTGTTTGTATTTACCACTTGCACCAGCAATGCCAGTATCTTCGTCAAGACGGTTATGACCTAAACGACCTTGTAAATCCCAGCTTGGACTGATTTCTTTACCAATGCTTAAGAAACCACCATGTACGCCATTGTCAGCCTCTAAGTCATTGTCTGTATTCATGTAAGTTACACCTGGTACTGCATACCATGCGCCACGGTACATGTCTTCAGCTTGTGCAGCAAATGCTGATAAACCTAGTGTTGCTGCTACTGCTAAACCTACTAATTTTTTATTCATCTAATTGTCTCCTTCAAGAAATGCTATTATTAATACTAAAATCTTATTTTTATCTTACACTACACGTCACAGTATTTACATAAACAACACGTTTTAAGTGACTGATTCCACCATAAAGTTAACATTGTTGTGTTTATGCAACTGATCTTTGATTTTTCTTACCGATTCTGGCAGCAAATGATTTTGCCTGATGTGGTGTTCACACACCCCTGACCGAAAACCGACATAACTGGGTAAATAGTCAACTAACCTTGGCACGTATTCTACCCGCAACGACCCCGCCAAACCAGCCTGCATCTGTTGCGCTTCACACAAATTTACAAACTGACGTATTGTCATTTCTGCCAAGCATAGCAGTAAATTGTTGTTTTTATGTGCGGTGTCCAACATAGCGCCATAAAAGCCAATGTTTGCCAGCTTTGCTATCCAATTAAGGTCTAGCGGCGCATCCGCAAACATCACAGCCACTAACTTGACTTGATGTGTAGCAATACGTTTTTTCAACTCACTTAGAAAATATGCGTCTTCAAATAATGGGGTGATAGACAATTTAACAATATCCACGCCCATATTAAATTTAGCATCGATGGCAGCAAGCAACTGCATACTATCCTCGTGGCCCTCACCCACCGTAGCACTAATCACGGCCTGTCCATCAACAGCTTGAATAATGTCGCGGCTAATCTCATCATCTAAATTACCAAGTGCGCCCACTGCGGGATCTTTCAGATCAATCAAGTCTGCACCCGCTACGATAGCTAACTTGGCTTCTTGTGCATTTTTTACACTAATCAGTAACTTAATCATAGATTACGCTTGGTTCTGGCCCGCTTGCGCCGCATAAAAGTTGTCTACCATCTCAACCAACCACTGCCACGCTTGCAATTCATGCTCACCGGCGGTTTTATCGATGGCAATTTGCAGATAGCGCATTTCCGCAATTACTTTTTCTTGCGGCAACATTGCCAAGCGACTAGCCAGCACAGCCAACTCAATCACCGCCGCTTGCGCGCGGTTAAAGCCAGCAAAGGGCTGATGATTTTCTGCATACACAACGCGCATCCATAACTCTGGGCGCAGTTCATCGTAGATGACCTTATCCAGTATGAGTTCTTGATGCGCCAAGGTATTGGCTAACCTATAGCCATTGACCGACTTTGTGGCGACCAACTCATAATGTTGTTTCCGCGCAACAGCCCCAGCAAAAATACGCACATCATCGCTTAAATTCATCACCGCATAATTTGTTGTGAGGATATTTTGCAAGGTAGTGGAAGGCTTGTAAGGCGCAATAATGACAAAGCCCTCTTGTTGGCGAATGCCAAACGGACTGACATGGGCGTTTCCCTCAAGATCAACCGTGGTAATAATGGTTTCAAATATCATAGCGATTGATTTTTCTGCTGCTTTTCTTTAATCGAAGCCTCGCGGTGGGCCATTTTAGGTTGCTGGTCCGCTTGCAAGCTGGCCACACCCCAGTGCAAAGGTTCATCTTGAACATAACGCTTTTTTAACTGCCAGGCAATTTGCGCGCGCGCCAACTCTACACCTAAATAAAACGCATGCGAGGCATCTTGCTCAACTCCCAGTTTAGGATAAAAGTGAAATGGATCGCAGGCCACTTCTAGCCCATCCCGGTTATAAACATGCACGCCGGCTTCGCTCACCATAATCCTAAAACTAGGGTCTTTAATCTGCACTGCAAATTCTTTAATTTCATCTGTGGAATATGGAAAAGGCTTTCTATCGTGCAAGCCCAACAAACCGTTGCTGTAACCACGTGGCAAGCGGTTATCCTGCTTGGCACGGTACATCACACGTCTGGCAATATCGGCCTCGGCCACGGCTTGCACCGCATGTGCACTGACCGAGGTTACAAGCACTGCATTTAAGTTAAGTTCACTGATCATACCAAAAAGCAAGGCGTTAATGCCCGTGGTATCCGCATCGGTCAACTCAGTCAAATTACCCACGCCCATCATAATAGGGATGGTCGGATATTTTTTGCGCAGCGTGTGATAACGCACAATGGAATTGGTCAAGCCAAAATGGATAGGGTCTAAAATAGCATCAGCAATAAACGCTTTGTTTTTTGCTAAACAAGTATCAATCGCCCGATAGAGTGAGGCCATATTGCCCGGTTTGGCTGGAATCAATATCGGCGTTGCAGCTACTTCATCCGCCACCCACAAGGTTTTCTCGGTTAAGCTCAGTAAATAATCTGCCCCCGACTGCCCTGCCAGCAGCAAATCGTCAGCACTCATCGAATCCACACTCACTTTAAATCCAGCCGATTTAAGCGTTTTCACTGCATCCGCCAAATGCGTAAAAGCCTTACCCGGCAAGCAACCTAAGTCAATCACATCGGCACCTTGCGCTTGATAGTATTGCGCTTTGGCTAAAATTTGAGCTACCGTTAAATCCGGCGCTTCAACAATCTCGGCAAAGATTTGTACGCTGTGTTGCGTTAAATCGGGCGCGATGCCTTGTTGCCCAAAATATTGTGGCAAATCTTTCAAATCTTCAGGCCCGCGCTCTATCGGTACGCCTAACTGCTGTTGTAATGTCGTTAAATCACCTTGGCATAAGCCCGGCAAAATCACTTTGGAGGCATCACCGACATCTTTTAAACGGCGCGCTATAAGTTCTGGCGTCATCAATGCCGCTACTGACACACCCATTTGTTGGACACGGTACTTAAATTGCGGGGTTTTAGGATTGGCTTGTACTTCGCTTAATACTTTATTCAGGCTTTTTTCAGCCAATTTGCCTGTTAAGAATAACAGTTGCTTAGTCATGACTAGTCAGTGCCTAAGCGAGAAAATTGGTCTTGCTCAAATTCATCGCTCAACAGGTGCAAATCCGCCAGTCGCTGCATAATGGCATACTGCAATTGCGCCATATCTGCCACCACTTGCGTAGATTCAAACTTTTCTAACTTAGCCACATTATCTAAATCAATCTGCCGCGGGTAGACTTTGACCATATTGTCACGTGGTGCTTCAGATTCAACCTCTGGCGCGGTATCGCATGCAAATACGATGCTATGCACACGCGTTTTGCCGGCTTGCGCAAACAAATTGGTGACTAAGCTATCCGAAAAGCCAAATGCCATTTTAGCGATGGTGTTAGAGGTGGCTGGAGCAATAACCAGCGTATGATATTTGCCTTCATAAAACATTTCCACTGGCACGCTGCTAGCGGTTTTGTCTTGATATATCCGATGACCGGTGGCGTCTAATTGCGCTTGAAAGCCATACTGCTTAATGATTTCAGCAGCGGCTTTACTTAAGAAAATATCCACTTGCTCTAAAGTCGCCAAGATGGCAAGCGACTCTCTTAAGTAATGCCCAGAGCCGGTAATAGCCCATGCCAAGCGCTGTTGCGACATATTAGCCAATATTAAACGGATGCTCGAGTACGATGGTTTCATCGCGCTCTGGACCGGTGGAGACAATGGCAATCGGCACACCACATAAGGCTTCCAGACGTTTCAGGTAAGTCTGTGCATTTTTTGGCAAGCCCTCCCAAGTTTTCACGCCAAAAGTGGTTTCGCTCCAGCCTGACACCGTTTCATAAATCGGTTGGCAACGCGCCACATCGTCCGCGCCTACCGGCAACATATCCACTACTTTGCCATCCAATTGATAGCCGGTACAGATATTTAAACTTTCAATGCCATCCAGCACATCCAGCTTGGTGATGCATAAACCAGTCAAACCATTAATGCGGGCAGAACGACGTAGGGCTGCGGCGTCAAACCAACCACAACGACGCTTACGTTTAGTGACGGTACCAATTTCTTGGCCTTTATTCGACATTTGGTAACCCGGTACACCCGCGGTTTCAATGTCCAACTCACTCGGGAATGGGCCACCGCCTACGCGTGTGGTATAGGCTTTGGTAATGCCCAACACATAATGCAACATATTAGCGCCCACGCCAGTACCGGCCGAGGCTTGACCAGCGATACAGTTGCTAGAGGTGACATAAGGATAAGTACCATGGTCAATGTCTAACAAGGTGCCTTGTGCGCCTTCAAATAGCAGATTTTCACCGCGCGCATTGGCTGCATATAACTCAGCAGAAATATCCGACACCATAGGCTTTAGTGCTATGGCATGCTGCATGCTGGCATCATATTGTTGATTAAAATCAACAGCTGCTGCGCCCAAGTAGTTGGTCAACACAAAGTTATGGTAATCCATCACTTCACGCAATTTTTCGGCAAAACGCTCTGGATAAAACAAGTCGTAGACGCGCAATGCGCGGCGCGCGACTTTATCTTCATAAGTCGGGCCTATACCTTTGCCAGTAGTGCCGATTTTTTTATCGATGCTGCGTTTAGCTTCACGCGCCACATCCACCGCCACATGGTGACTCAAAATAAGTGGGCAGCCCGGGCTGACTTTAAGACGGTTTTTAACTTCTAAACCATCTTTTTCTAATGAGGCTATTTCACTCAGCAAATGACCGGCATCTAATACAACACCATTTCCGATATAGCAATTGACACCAGCACGCACAATGCCTGAAGGTACAAGGTTTAACTTATACACCCGTTGTGCTGCACCCTGCCCGACCACCAATGTGTGACCGGCATTGTGTCCGCCTTGAAAACGCACCACGCCCTGAGCATGATCGGTCAACCAGTCGACGATTTTACCTTTGCCTTCGTCACCCCATTGCGTGCCAATAACCACTACATTTTTTGCTTGTTTATTTGTCATAACCATTTGATTCTATTATTAATACTGATAGGTGAGTTTTTGTTTATAAAAATTTAATGCGCCATTCGCCATGCTGTAATTCCAACATGCGATCGCAGTTAAATTCTTGGTGATGGGTGGCACTATTCGGTAAGGCTTGCATAACAATTTGCCCTTGCGCGCGTAATCCTTCTATCGCTTGTAGCAGCACTGCGTCGTTGCCAGCTGGCGCTAAAATGGTCGTGGTTAATTGTGCCGGCGCTAATGCCAACACGGCACCGCGTAAATCTAAACTAAACCCAGTGGCAGGACGGGCACGACCAAACGCAATACCGACTTCATCATAACGACCGCCAAGCGCAATCGGGCCTGCGTAACCGTGGGCATAGGCGGCAAACACCATACCAGAATGATAGTGATAACCACGCAACTCACTTAAATCAAAGCCTATATGGACGTGCATTTCTGCCAACTGCTCGGCAACCGCGCGCATGCTATTGAGTGCTTCGGTAATCGCTGGCAGTGGCGGTAATAATTGAGCCGCTTTATCTAAAATAGCCACATCGCCATTCAGCTCAGTTAAGCACACCAAGGCTTGCTGCGTTTGTGCGTCTAGTCCATTGGCTAAACTGGCCACACTGGCTTTGTCTTTACTTTGCAGAGCTGCATAGAGCGCCTGTTCTAAACTTGCATTGATGTTGCCCGCGTCGACCAAGCTTTCAAAAATACCGACATGACTAAAATCAATATGCAGCTCTTTTAAACCCAGCAATTGCAATGATTTAATCATTAAGCGCTGTACTTCAATGTCACTCTCAATACCGGCGTGACCAAATAACTCAGCACCCAATTGCAATGGTTCGCGCGTTCTAGCCAAGCCATCGGGCTTGGTGCGTAATACCGTACCAGCATAACAAAGCCTTGATACGCCTTGATGATTGAGCATATGTGCATCAATACGCGCCGCTTGTGGAGTCATGTCGGCACGCACGCCCATCAGGCGACCTGTCAATTGATCCACCACTTTAAAGGTGGCTAAATCCAAATCATAACCAGTGCCGGTAATCAGAGACTCCATGTATTCCAACATGGGCGGGATCACATACTGATAGCCATGCACTTGGAATAGATCGAGCAGTTGTCGACGCACAGACTCAATACGTGCGGCCTCTGCAGGCAACACATCTTCTATAAATTCGGGGAGTAACCAATTTCGCATAGCCAGCATTATAACCGGAAACTACGCAATCAGTTTAGCTAAGCTAGCTTTAGATAATCTAGGAATGAGAGGGTCAAACGTTTAATTTGAGGGCGGTTTTAATTAGCAATAGGTTAAGTTAGTGGCTAAGTAATATTAGCAGAGCGCCAATCAAGACAGAAATCAATCCAATAAATCTTAATTGACCATCTTTGAGTGCAATCAAACGCTTAAAGGTGTCGCGCCAAGCTTGTGGCATAATCAAAGGCATTACCCCTTCAATCACCAACACTAAGCCCAGCGCTAACCACCAAGACATTTACAAAAACACGTAACTATTTAGCGCCAGCGCTACGCATGTATTTAAAGAAGTCAGAACTTTGGTCTAACACAATCACGTCAGACTTGCTTTTGAAGCTGTTTTTATAGGCTTCGGTACTGCGGTAAAAGGCATAGAATTCTGGGTTTTTACCAAACGCATCGGCATAGATTTCAGCCGATTTAGCATCGCCCTCACCTTTTACTTTTTGCGCGTCACGGAACGCTTCAGCAATAATCACTTCACGCTGCCTGTCTGCATCCGCACGAATTTTTTCAGCAGCCGCTGCACCTTGTGAGCGCAATTCATTTGCGACCGATTTACGTTCTGCGTCCATCCGTTGATACACAGATTCGCTGACTTCTTTGGGCAAATCGACACGGCGTAAGCGCACATCCAATATCTGAATACCAATTTGGCGACTGTCCTTGTCAGCACGCTGACGCAGGATATCCATAATTTCAGAGCGCTCACCAGACACTACATCATGTATCGTACGTTTACCAAACTCTGCTCTTAAGCCATCATTGACAGTCTGGGCAAGGCGACGTTGAGCTTGCGCTTCATCCCCTTTGACAGACACGTAATATTTGGCAGGGTCGATAATTTTCCATTTAACAAATGAATCCACCAACACGTTTTTCTTCTCGCTAGTAATAAAACGGTCAGGCTCATCCCAATTCAGCGTCAAGATACGTTTGTCAAAGTAGCGTATGTTTTCCACCAAAGGTATTTTAAAATACAAGCCCGGCTCTTTCTTCACCGAAACAATTTCACCTAATCTAAACACAATGGCGTACTCACGCTCATCCACGGTAAAGGCTGATAAAGTAATCAGCACCAAGGCGACAAAGCCACCAATTAATATACTTCCATAATTTTTCATTGTTTATTCTCTCTTAAGCTTAGCGCTCATCACGATCACGGCTGCGGAACGCATCGCGTGAACGGCTAGTATCAGATTCAGTGGTCGTTTCTGTAGCCGACTTAGTAGCAGCATTGGGTGTGACGACAGTATTGCCAGCACCAGCAGTGGCCATGAGTTTATCCAAAGGCAAATACAACAAGCTATTGCCACCTTTTTGGTCAATTAATACTTTGCTTGAGTTAGATAAAATTTGCTCTTGGGCATCTAAATACAAGCGTTGGCGCGTTACTTCAGGCGCTTTATTATATTGTGTCAACACTTGCTCAAAGCGGCTGGCATTACCCTTGGCTTCGTTTTCTACACGCAGTTTGTAACCGGCAGCTTCTTCGGTGAGTCTAGACGCAGTACCACGCGCTTTAGGAATCACATCATTGGCATAGGCCTGGCCTTCATTTTTCTGGCGCTCAAGATCTTGTTTAGCTTTGACTGCATCATCAAACGAGGCTTGCACTTGCTCTGGCGGTTGCGCGTTTTGCATGGTCACGCTGACTACATTTACGCCGGAGCTGTAGCGATCTAAAATGTCTTGCATCAATTTTTTGGCGCGCACTGCAATTTCTTCACGGCCTTCATACAAAGCAAAATCCATACGGCTT